>DAOWFT010000068.1 GCA_030637845.1 Thalassospiraceae bacterium | reverse complement strand
ATCGCGATAGAAAGTGGGGATTGGTTTTTCAAGACCCTGTGCCAGCGCCTTCATATCATCGGCAAGGGTAGAAACCTGCGCACCGATGGAAGCAATATCAAGATTGCGCAACGCCCACGCGGTTGAGCGATCAAGCAAGGCGTTTATATCTAACATCATGGAAATCTGAACATGGGCCGAGACTTTGTTATCTAGTGCTTCAATTTTATTCCATAGTTCGCGCACCGAAAAAATTTCGCGAACAATAATATAGGCAGACGCAATTTCAAACGGCTGCATCCCGGTTTTTTCCTGTAGCTGGGTTACGAACGTCCCGCCGACCCGGTTAATCATGGAATTGGTAACGCAGGTGGCAACAATTTCGCGACGCAAACGGTGGCTGCGAATGGCGTTCATGTATTTAGTCCGAAGCGGCCCGGGGAAATAACAGGCAAGGTCGGTTTCGAGATATTTACTATCGGGCAGCTTGCTCGCCAGTATTTCGTCATAAAGCCATATTTTTGAATATGACAGCAGCACCGATATTTCCGGGCGACTAAGGCCGTGTCCGGCCACGGCCCGTTCCGACAATGTTTCATCATCGGGCAGGAACTCAACATCACGATTAAGGCGTCCGCTTTTTTCGAGGCCGCGCATCAGGCGTATCTGGTGATCGACCAGGTTTACCCCACGGGCCTGAATAACCGATATGGCCTGAGTCTGTAGATAATTATTCCGTAGAACAAGATTGCCGACCTCGTCGGTCATTCTGGCAAGCAGGCCGTTGCGACCGGGTGCGGTTAGTTTTTTGTTTCTAACCAGCTGATCTAGCAGGATTTTTATATTCACTTCGTGATCGGAACAATCCACCCCGGCTGAATTATCGACCGAGTCTGTATTAAGGCGCACGCCCGCCAGCCCACATTCTATGCGTCCCAGCTGGGTCAGGCCAAGGTTTGCCCCCTCGCCAATTACCCGGGCACGGACTTCGCGACCATCAATGCGAATCGCATCATTTACACGGTCACCGGCATCGACGTTTCCTTCGTGGGCGCTCTTTATATAGGTGCCAATACCGCCAAACCATAAAAGGTCGGCGCCATGCGCGAGTATCATACGCATAAGCTCTGCCGGGGTTGCGCGGTCAGCCGTGGTGTCGAACAATTTTTTCATTTCATGGCTGAGCGCAATCCATTTTGATTTGCGATCAAACACGCCACCGCCTTTGGAAATTAGCTTGGCGTTAAAATCATTCCAACTCGAACGCGGCAAATTAAACAACCGCTTGCGCTCGGCAAAAGTTGTTTTGCTGTCGGGGTTGGGGTCAACAAATATGTGCATATGATTAAACGCACCGACAAGTTTTATATGTTTTGACAGCAGCATGCCGTTGCCAAAAACATCGCCCGACATATCACCGACACCGGTAACGGTAAAATCTTCTGTCTGGGTATCGATGCCCATTTCACGGAAATGACGCTTTACCGATTCCCACCCGCCACGCGCGGTTATGCCCATTTTTTTATGGTCATAACCAACCGAGCCACCGGAGGCAAACGCATCACCCAACCAAAAACCATATTCAAGCGAAACCGAATTAGCGATATCAGAAAATGTTGCGGTTCCCTTATCAGCGGCAACCACCAGATAAGAATCGGCCTCGTCATGACGAAGAACGCCTTTGGGTGGTATCACCCGACCGGAAGCAGCAAAATTATCGGTCAAATCCAAAAGCCCGCGAATAAATGCTTTATAACATTCAATTCCATGGGCCATGAATTCATCTCGGCCGCCGCTGGGGGGGCGTTTTACAACAAACCCACCTTTGGACCCCACCGGAATAATAACCGCGTTCTTTACCTGTTGGGCCTTTACCAAACCAAGTATTTCGGTGCGGAAATCTTCGCGCCTGTCTGACCAGCGCAAGCCCCCGCGGGCGACACTGCCAAAACGTAAATGAACGCCTTCAACATCGGGTGAATATACAAATATTTCAAACCGCGGCCGGGGCAAGGGCAATTCTTCGATGTCTTGTGAAGAAAACTTTATTGAAAGATAGGTTTTTGGCGTACCATCGGCAGCATTTTGAAAAAAGTTTGTCCTAAGCGAGGCATCAACCAGATTGATAAACCGTCTTAGGATTCTGTCCTGATCGGCGCTTTCAACATCGTCGAGCATGCTTGTTATGGTTTTTCTGATGCGCTCGCACTTTGTTGCCGCTTTTTGTACCGCATCGGGTGATGCCTTTTTAGCGGATGACAGATCAAACTTTGCCTTGAACATATCGACAATGCCTTTGGCAATGCGAGAATTTTCGACCAGTGTTTCGGCCATGTAATCTTCGGAAAAACTTATTCTGGTTTGACGCAGGTATTTAACCAGCGCCCGCAAAATTGTAATCTCGCGCCATTCAAGCGCGGCAAAAAGCACCAACGCATTAAGGCGATCACTTTCCATCTCGCCGAGCCATACTTTTTCAAACGCATTATGAAACTTTTCACTTGTTTCCAATGAGACCGGGGGAAGTTCGCCCTTTGGTTCAAGCCCAAAATCATGCATGGATATATAATCACCGCCGCCCTTGGGGTGTATGCGGTGGGGTATTTCCTCAATTACGTTGAGGCCAAAGTCCTCCAGCATCGGCAATATACCAGACAAGGTTACCGGTCTTGCCGGGTTATAGACCTTGAAGCGCAGTTGCACGCCGGCTTCGCCCTCTGCAATTTTTTCCACCCCGGCGTCTTCAAGGTTGAGCGCAATGGTGCCGGTGCGCAAGGCATGCTCGGACATTTCAATATCGGCGGTTGATGTCTGGGGCGAAAACCGTGAACGATAGCCGGCATCAAATGCGTTGCTATAGATATTGCCTAAACGGGTTCCCTCTTCTTCGCCAAATCTTTGGTTTAGGGCATCAATAATTTTATCACCCCAGGTGCGGGCTTCTTCGCGCAGGTCTGCTTCTATTTTGCGTTCATCATAAGTTGGTATTTCGCCCGGAGTTGTTTTAATAACCAGATGCAGGCGAGCCAATGCCTGTTCGCCCAGCTGGGCATAATGGGACCTGACCTCGCCGCCGATTGCGTTTTCCAATACGTGCTGCATCCTTAAGCGCAGGTCGGTTGAATAATTATCGCGCGGAATATAAACAAGACAACTGACAAAACGCTGAAAATCATCATGCCTGATAAATAACGCTACTTTCTGTCGGTCTTGCAGGCGCAACACCCCCAGGCTTATTTCCAGTAAACGTTCATCGGATATTTGAAAAAGTTCATCGCGTGGATATGTTTCAAGAATATTCAGCAACGCCTTGCCGTCATGCGAAAGCGGCGGTAACCCGGAACGATCAAACACACGATTAATTTTATTTTTTAAAAGCGGAACCGAACGCGCACTATTGGAATAAACCCCGGCGGTGAACAGGCCGACAAATATTCGCTGCCCGATTACCTTGCCGTTGGCATCGTATTTTTTAATTCCAACGGAATCCATATGTACCGCACGGTGAACGCGCGAAAGTGTATCGGTTTTATTTACGGTTAGGATGTCGCCGCCCTTAATAAATTTACGAACCTCGGGCGGCAATTTGGCTAAATTGCGTATTTCACTAAACACCACCCGGCTTTGATCTTTTAATATGCCAAGGGCGGTACCTTTGATTATTTTTACTTTTGCGCCTGCGTCGCTTCCGGAAAAATCATATTCACGATAACCAAGCAAGGTAAAATGATTATTATGCAGCCAGCTAAGAAAATCTCTTGCTTCTAATGCGGCTGCTTGCGGCAATTGGCTTTTTATTGCTTCCAGCTCATCAATAAGTGTTCCTAGTTGGCCACGAATTTTTATCCAGTCGTTAACTGCAAGACCGACTTCTGACAAAACCGACAGCAGGTTGTTTTTAATTTCGGCCAAGCGTTCTTTTGGTTGTTGATTTACTTCTATGTGAATAAATGATTCGGCAACAACACCCGCGCTGTCTTTGTCTTTATTGTTAAAAATTTCTTCTAACGCGCCTTTGTTTGAGCGCTTAACAAGCACCACCGGATGAATGGCAAGGTGGATGCCGACCCCGCAACGGTTTAATTCAGCCGTGATTGAATCCAACAAGAACGGGGAATCCGCAACTACAATTTCAATGATTGTGCGTTCTGATTTCCAGCCGTCTTTTTTGACGTCGGGGTTAAACACGCCGACCAGCATTTCGTCTTTGCGTCTGGTTTTTGCAAATTTCAAATGGTGGAACGCACAAGCGGATAAATATTTTGCTGACCTTGCGCTAATGTCGTCTTCTGAAAGGCCGGAAAAATAATGACGTAAATAATCTTTACCGGCCGCACCGCCGCCGACAAGCCCCGCGCCCGCACGCGGGCTGGCGCTTACAATTTTATCCACAAGCTTGGCTATTGGTTTTTTTTCTACGGCCCGCGCCATAAAAACATCTCCCTCAAACGGCCCTACCTAAAAAGCTAATCCCTTTTAGGAAAATTACAAATTATTCCTTGTTTTTCAGTGGCTCGCGGAATGTGCCGGTATGGCTTATTGACCATGCCTGTCCGCCTGTGTCACGATTTAAGGATCAAGGCCCTTGGGCGGCTGGGCAAACAATTGAGGTGGACGATTTAAGGGAGGACCCGAGATGAATATCACCGAAACCAACGCCAAAACCAACGCCAAAACAAAGGCCGCCGCGCCCGAGTGGAAGAGCCATCCGGTGAACGTGCGCTTTTCATTGCCTTTTTTTGGCAGACGTTTTTATTTCACCATGGTGGCCGGTGGCGAACAGCGCAGCCGGACACGCATCAGCGAAGAGCGGGAAAAGCACCCGGTAGTCACCGTTTCCAACGTGCTTTTTGGCTGCGGCATTTCAACCATGCTTGCCCTTTTAGCCTTGGTGGCCCTGGCCATGCAAAGCGCCATTATCGAGCTTTAAGGCCCCTCACCGCACACCCACAGGCAATATATCCGCATGCGCAACGATATTTATTAGTTTAATAATATCAATAAGTTAGGTATGTGATTTAGGCAAATAAAAACCCCTCGCTCAATATAATATGAGGAGGGGGTTTGGAGCGGGCGATGAGATTCGAACTCACGACTTCAACCTTGGCAAGGTTGCGCTCTACCCCTGAGCTACGCCCGCTCAACACGGGCAAACCCAGTGAAAGCGGCGCGATAATACGCCAAGTATGACACTTTGCAAGCCCCCGATGATCATTTTGAACAATTTTTACTTATTTTTACTTTTTGCATAGCGCCAGCCTCAGGCCCTTGCGCGGGGACGCAAAAAGGGCCATTTCTGTGCCCTGAATAATATAAACAAATAACAAAATATTTTTGAACGGATCGACAATGAGCCAAGACAAAAATCAGGGCGGATTTATTATAGACGGTGGCGCGCCCAAACCCGCCAACAGCCCCGGCGGCGAGCAAGGCCAGCTAATAATTAGCTCAGATGAAAATAATTTTGTCCGCGATGTTATTGAAGCATCTAACCAGGTTCCGGTAATTGTAGATTTCTGGGCACCAGAATCCGCCGCCTCCAAAGGGCTGGGGGTCATGTTGGAAAAAATGGTCAACCGTGCAGGCGGGCTGTTGCGTCTGGTCAGAATTAACGCCAATGAAAACCGGGCACTGGCCGGGCAGTTACGCATACAGTCCATCCCGGCCGTTTATGCGTTCAAAGACGGCAAGCCGGTTGATGCGTTTCAGGGCGCACTGCCCGAAAGCCAACTGCAGGCATTTATTGATAAACTTATCGGCGATGCAAAATCACCCATCGATGCAGCCATGGACGCGGCAAACGCGGCACTTGAAGCGGGTGATGGCGGGGCGGCTGAAGATATTTTTATGCAGATACTATCGCATGACGAAGACGTAACTGCGGCGCTTGGCGGTCTTGTGCGGGCGCAGGTATTAAGCGGTAATCTGGAAACCGCACGCGAAACCGTTAACGCGTTTGATGATAAAACAAAATTAAATACCGACGTTGCAGCCGCCATCGCGGTTTTGGAATTGGCCGAGGAAAGCTCTGCCGCTGCGGTCAGTAGTGATGATATGAACGCGCTTATAGCGAAAGTTGGCGCAAACCCAAAAGACATGGGTACGGGTCTTGAGCTGGCACTGGCATATTATGCAAACAATGATACGGCTGCGGCAATTAACCAACTGCTGGAAATGATAACAAAAGACAAAAAATGGAACGACGCCGCGGCAAGAAAACAATTGATAAAAATCTTTGATGCCCTCGGTGGTGCAGACCCACTTACCATTGATGGTCGCGGGCGGCTTTCAATAATTTTATTTTCTTAAAAACGGATTGACGATTGAACATAGGACACAACCAAACCGCATCAGTGCCAGACCAGATTGCGCTGTTTCCGCTTTCGGGCGTTGTGCTGATGCCGTTTGCACATATTCCGCTTAATGTTTTTGAAGATCGTTATATCAACATGGTAAATGATTCTTTTGCCAATGGGCATTTTGTTGGAATAGTCCAACCACAAATTGATGCGAAAGATCCGGTTCCAGAAGATGCGAAGCTTTATCAAATAGGGACATTGGCCCGCATATTTTCATTTTTCGATCCCGGCGAGGGGGCTTATCAAATTACCCTGCAAGGGGTTATGCGCTTTCAAATCACAGATACGGCCACATCGCCAAGGGGCTACCGAACCGCCACGGTGGATTATGGTCCCTATGTTGATGACCTTGCCCAATCCACAGAAGAAAATGGCCCCGAGCGGGTGCAGCTGGTGGAACTGATGCACAATTATTTAAATAGCCGCGAAATAGATGTAGACTGGGAAGCGGTAGACGGCGCGTCTTATGCGGCGCTGGTTTCTTCGCTTATAATGACCTGTCCGTTTTCATCTAGTGAAAAACAGGCCTTGTTGGAAATGACCGACGATACGGAATGTGCGCGCATGCTTATCCAACTGTTTCATATGTCGCTAAGCGGTGAGACCGGCAATGCGGTTAAACACTAAAGACACAAAAGGAGTAGGGTAATTATGTCGGAACAACAATTGGGGCCACGCAAGGCCGACCGCAAATTACTTGAAATATTGGTCTGCCCGCTAACCAAGCAAACTCTCAGGTTTGATGAGGCGGCGCAGGAGCTTATCAGCGACAAAGCCGGGCTGGCATACCCCATTCGCGATGGCATTCCCATCATGTTGGAATCCGAGGCCCGCATCATAAAGTAATGTTGCATAAAGCCTTTAATTTTTTTATTAGACCCCCATATATGGGCCAACATAAATTAATCAGGACAGATACCATGACAGCTTCCCCAGCAGAAAGCACAAACGCCCGCGGGCAACAACACAAGCCAGTTGAAATTCGCCTTAACCGCGAAGACAACAAGCTAGAGGTTGATTTCGCAAGTGGTGAAAAAATATCCCTAACCGCTGAATTGCTACGGGTCGAAAGCCCATCGGCAGAAATCCAAGGCCACAGCCCCGATGAAAAGAAAATTATCGGCGGACGCAAAAACGTCGCCATCATGGAATTAAAACCGGTTGGCAACTATGCCATTGAAATCAAATTTGATGATTTACACGACAGCGGAATTTATACATGGGATTATCTGTTCGAGATGGGCCGCGACCAAGATGCGGTCTGGGCTGAATATCTAAAAAATCTTGAGGCATCTGGTCTTAAGCGCGAACCATAAACACCTACCAAAAATAATTACCAAAAAATAATTACCAAAAAATAATTATAAGTTTTCACCGCGCATTAGTTTGGGCAGCTCGCCCACCGTTCCCATTGCATGACGCATGAACAGTTTCTTTAACGGCGGTATTTGATTTACTGCGCCCAGGCCAATATCACGCGCCAGCTTGATGGGCTTTATGTCGTTTGAAAAAAGATGTGTCAGCACATCGGTAACCGCCAACATTAATGTATTATCGAATCTGCGCCAGCGTTCATATTTTTCCAGAACTTCCGCGCTGCCGATATCCAGACCTGATTTTTTTGCATCACTTAGAACCTCGGCCAAAACCGCAACGTCGCGCAATCCCATGTTTAGGCCCTGTCCGGCAATGGGGTGCATGCCGTGGGCGGCATCGGCGACCAAGGCCAATCTATCTGCGGTGTAGCTTTCGGCAAATTGTAATGTCAGGGGATAGGCAAAGCGCGGGCCAATAATTTTAAGCTCACCTAAAAAATCGCCAAAACGCATTTGCAATTCTTCGAGAAAATCATCGTCATCTAAATCCATCATAATGGGCGCAAGATCAGAGCGTTCGGTCCAGACTATTGATGAACGCTGCCCGGGCTTTTTAGCCGTGCCCGGTAATGGCAAAATTGCAAATGGGCCACTGGGCAAAAAATGTTCTTGCGCACAAAAATTATGCGGGCGCTCGTGTTCAACCGTGCAAACAATTGCGGTTTGATTGTATGACCATTGAGTTAGCTTTATCCCGGCACTTTCACGGGTTGGTGAAATGCGCCCCTCACAACCAATGACCAAGCTTGCGGTTATTTTGCTGCCGTCATTTAAGGTTGCGCTTACCTGATTTTCGTCACGCACCAGTTCGGATACCTCTGCCGGGGCAAAGTGTTTTATTTTTTTCTTCGCCGGCAAAAGCATTTGTAATGCTTTTCTGATTGATCTGTTTTCAACCATAAACCCGAACGGCTCACCACCAAGTTCGGAATGGTCATAATGTAAAAAAAGCGGCGAGTGCCCATCGGCAACGCGGATGTCTTTTATGGGTGCGGTTTCATTTTCGATTATGTCCCATATGCCAACCGCGTCCAAAACACGTTTTGAAGATATGGCAATGGCCGATGCCCGTCCGTCAAATGTTGGGGCGGTCCAGCCCTTGGGGTCTTCGCGATCAACACAGGCAACGCTTAAACCGCCACCGGCCAGTGCCAGCGAAAGCGTGCCGCCGGCCAGTCCACCGCCGATTACCAGCACATCAATTTTTGTAATTTTTTTGCTCATTTTTTTTCTTTTGCTTCAAGCGCCCTTAATTCCTCCAGCCATTATGCCAGATAGGCGGGGGCTTTGGGTGCCACAATTATCTGTATTATCCCTATAATTATTGCCTAAAAAATCATCACGTATATATCACTGCATATTATATAGGCAGAATTATGCCGATTATTTTAAATACGCTATGGCAACAATATACATAACCTTTTGATTTTACAAGGCAAATAGAAAAATACCCATACTGGCACGACCCTTGAAATGTAAGAGGCGTACCGGACAAAAACCCGGTGCTTAGCCGATCGGTTCACAGCAGTGGATTTGGTCAAATTACTAAAACCAAGGCCACCACCAACAGGGGAGACCCAATACATGAAACTTATCATGGCCATTATTAAACCGTTCAAGTTAGACGCGGTTCGCACAGCGCTTGGCGAGCTTGGCGTCGAGGGCATGACCGTAACCGAGGTTAGAGGTTACGGCCGCCAGCGCGGGCAGTCAGAAATTTATCGCGGGGCAGAATACGAAGTGCATTTTCTGCCCAAGGTTAAACTTGAAATCGCAGTTCCATCAGACCTGGTTGACCGGGCGATGGAGGTAATCAAATCAGAAGCCGGCTCGGGACAGATAGGCGACGGCAAAATCTTTGTTGTCGATCTCGAGGCCGTAATGCGAATTCGCACCGGCGAAAAAGACGGCGACGCACTTTAGGCGCCCATCCAACCCAAACGGAGAAATCCCCATGAGAATTAACGTGAACATTAATAAGAATTATCTTTCGCTTAAAAAATATGGTGTGTTGGGTGCGGCGCTAATTGCATTTGCCAGCTCACCAGCATCTGCTGCGGTTGAAGCAGAAACACAGTATGTGTTTAACACGTTTGCGTTTTTGTTTAGTGGCGCATTGGTCATGTTTATGGCCGCCGGTTTTGCAATGCTTGAATCCGGTCTTGTTCGCTCTAAAAACACCGCAACAATTTGCTTGAAAAACATTGTTCTGTTTGCCATTTCCGGCATCACCTTTTACGCTGTTGGTTATAACCTGATGTATATGGGTGTTGACGGTGGCTACATCGGAACCTTCCTCCCGTGGATCGCCGATGATGTCGCTTCCAATGCCGGCGATTTTAGCGGTGGTT
>DAOWFT010000167.1 GCA_030637845.1 Thalassospiraceae bacterium | reverse complement strand
TAAGGAAATGATGAAATCACCGATAATGGTTGACCTTAGAAATATTTACGAACCATCTGAAATGGCTGAGGCCGGTTTTGATTATTATTGTATTGGCCGCCCACGGGTTTTGCGCAAGGACGTATAGTAAATGTCTGCTGCGCACACATTAGATCCCACCATATTGCGTGAATACGATATTCGCGGTGTCGTTGGCGAAGATTTTTCCGCTGTTGACGTAACCGTAATCGGCAGGGCGTTTGCAACCATCATCAAAGAAGGCGGCGGCAAAAGGGTTGCGGTCGGTTATGACGGCAGACTTTCATCGCCGGAACTTGAACAAGCGATGGTCAAGGGGCTTTCCCTTTCCGGTGTGGACGTGCTTCGCATTGGCCGGGGTCCGAGCCCGATGCTTTATTACGCCGGTGCAACCGAGGCGGTTGACGGTGCGGTGATGATTACCGGTTCGCACAACCCACCCGAATACAACGGCATTAAAATGAATATCGCGGGGAAATCTTTTTATGGCGACGATATCCAGCGTTTGGGAAAAATTGCCGCCAGCGGTGACTTTGCCCAAGGCCAAGGCCAAATTGAAAGCATCGAAATATTCGATGCCTATGTAAACCGGGTTTTTTCCGATTATCGCGGCGACAAAAAATTAAAAGTAGCGTGGGATCCGGCCAACGGTGCGGCTGGTGAGGCGGTTTCTGAGCTGGTAAAAAAACTTCCCGGCGAACATTTTATAATTAATGAAAAAATTGACGGAACATTTCCTGCCCACCATCCCGATCCGACGGTTGAAAAAAACCTTGATCAGCTAAAGGCACTGGTAGCCGAAAAAGGCTGTGACCTTGGCTTTGGTTTTGATGGCGACGGTGATCGCATTGGCGTTATTGACGGTCAGGGCCGGGTTTTATGGGGCGATCAAATAATGGTTTTGTTGGCGCGCGAGGTTCTGGCAGATATTCCCGGTGCAACCATAATCGCCGACGTCAAAGCCTCGCAGGCATTTTTTGATGCCATTGAGGAAATGGGCGGCAATCCGATTATGTGGAAAACCGGGCATTCGCTTATAAAATCAAAAATGGTTGAAACCAATGCGCCGCTGGCCGGCGAGATGAGCGCGCATATATTTTTCAAGCACCGTTACTATGGTTTTGACGATGCGGTTTATGCTGCGGTGCGGCTTCTTTCCATTGTGGCGTCAAATGATATTTCGCTGGCAGAGATGCGCGACGGTTTACCGCAACTTATCAACACACCTGAAATACGCTTCGATTGCCCCGAAGAGAGAAAGTTCCAGGTAGTTGACGAGGTAAAATCACGCCTCAAGGGGCGCTCGGGGGTTACGGTAAACGATATTGATGGTGTAAGGGTTCTGTCCGATGATGGCTGGTGGCTGCTTCGCGCATCCAACACCCAGGCGGTTCTGGTGGCCAGATGTGAATCGGGCACCGAAGATGGCCTCGCCCGGCTTAAAAGCGCACTGGCAGATGAGCTAGAGCAAAGCGGAATAAGCGTTCCAGATTTTAGCTAGTTGATTGCGGCTACTTCGGTTGGAAGTTTTACCCTGACCTCAAGACAATCCATCTTGTTTTTTTCGAGCAAATTACACGCCCGGTAGGCGGATTTTTTTGCCACCCCAACTACACGGGCACGGTAAAGAACGCGACCATTTTTCTTGCGCAGTGGGGAAATAAGTATTTCACCCTTGGCAAGATATGCTGGAACAAGACCTATTGCCTTGGCCGCTATATTGATGGCTGGTTGACGTTGCCTGTAGGCCCCAACCTGTACACCCCAAACGGTTTGTCCGTTGCGCGGTAAGATAGTGGTTCTCGCCGCCCAATCGTTTTTTATGTTTGGCTTTCTTGTGGGTGAGGGGGTAATTTTGGCAAGAGGGCTGGTAATGGTATTTTCCCCGTTATTGTCGGCAACCCTGCTGTCGAGCTTGGAAAAACTTTTGTTTAGCAGTGTGGTCATGTGCCGATTTCTTTTCTTGGCCGACTTGCCGCCAAACACAACACCGATTAGTCGCCTGTCACCACGATTAACGGATGTAACAAGATTAAATCCCGAGGCGCGAATGTATCCGGTCTTGATGCCATCGGTTCCTTCGTAGGTGGTCAACAATCCGTTGTGGGTTTTGTAGGTTGTGCCTTGGTACTTGAACCTTTTTTCTGAAAAATACCCGTAATGGTGGGGAAAGCTTTTGTATAGCGCGCTGGCCAATGTGGCCATGTCACGCGCGGTTGAAAGCTGGGCACGATGGGGCAGGCCGGAAGCGTTCCTGAAGGTTGTTCTTTTCATGCCAATTGCCCGGGCCTTGGCCGTCATCATCAGGGCAAACTTGCGTTCGGTACCGCCCATGTGTTCGGCCACCGCGGTGGCGATGTCGTTGGCTGACTTTACCGCAATTGCCATGATTGCATTTTTGACGCTTATGCGTTTACCCGCATTGATACCCATCTTTGACGATGGCTGCCTTGCCGCGCGGCGTGAAATAACAATTTTATCGTTTAATTTAAGGCGCCCTTGGTCGATTGCTTCAAACATAAGATAAAGGGTCATCATCTTTGTCAGCGATGCGGGATAGTTGCGGGTGTCGGAATTGACGGAATGTAAGATCTCGCCGCTACCGGCATCAATTACAAAGGAAGCATATTTTGCCTGCGCCTCGCTTATGCCGATGCCGAGAGAGAAAACAAAAAATACTGCCGCAGCAATGAACGCCGATCTGATGCGGGAACAAACGCGCGCCTGACCGTTTTGGCCATATTTTACGCAACCGTCACTATTCAAGACCTGACCCCTCATTTCTCTACAAAGCACTTAACCCTGATAACATACTGACAAGTCCCGGATAATAAAGCGTTAAAGCGGATTTTTTTAATTACCCCCAAGCGCAAATAATCATGGCCTGGGCTCTCTTTAATTAGCAAAATATAACAAAAACAATTGATTAGACTAATGCTTGGGTCCCTTTGCCCGCAACCTTGCCTAAAATGGCACCCGCCCCCATATAAGCAGGTGACATTCCCAGCCCTGATAAATGGCTGTATCATTGGTGAACAGTTGAGATTCTAACGGTTGCATGGAGAGACCCTGCCTTGAGCGACAAGAAACACAGCAATAACCCTTCTGATGGTGACGGCAACGGCGATAGCGATACAGGCGTCGCCTTGAAAACTCGACCCAAGACCAAAAAACCCTCCATGTACAAGGTGCTTATGCTCAATGACGATTACACCCCAATGGAATTCGTCATCCATGCGCTCGAACGATTTTTCGGCAAAACCCATGACGAGGCCATGACCATAATGCTGCACGTCCATCAAAAGGGCGTGGGGGTTTGTGGTGTTTACACCTATGAGGTGGCGGAGATGAAGGCCACCCAGGTAATGGACATGGCCACCCAACATCAACACCCGCTTCAATGCACAGTGGAAAAGGACGGTTAAGCCAAATGCTTTCACGCAACCTTGAACAAACCCTGCATCGGGCATTGGCGGTAGCCGGTGATTTTCGCCATGAATTCGCAACCTTGGAGCATCTTCTTCTGGCATTGGTTGAAGACAGCGACGCCCTTGCGGTGATGAATGCCTGTGGGGTTGATGCGGTGCATATCCGCGATGAACTGGTTGATTTCCTGCAAAACGAATTCATGCAAAACCCGCCCGATTTCACCGAGGACCCAAAACCAACATCCAGTTTCCAGCGGGTCATTCAGCGCGCCATAATTCACGTGCAATCATCGGGGCGCGAAGAGGTCACCGGCGGAAACGTTTTGGTGGCATTGTTTTCAGAACGTGAATCCCACGCGGTTTATTTCCTGCAAGAACAAGATATGACCCGCCTTGATGCGGTAAACTATATTTCTCATGGTATCGCCAAGGCACCGGGCGCGTCCGATGAGCGCACCGTTCATGGGGCTGATGACCTTGAGGATGGCGAAGATGTGGTTAAAAAAGGCCGCGAAGCCCTTGATGCCTATTGCGTCAACCTAAACGAAAAGGCCACCGACGGGCGCATTGACCCGCTTATTGGCCGGGATGAAGAAATCAACCGCACAATTCAGGTTTTGTGCCGCCGCACCAAGAACAATCCGCTTTATGTTGGTGACCCGGGCGTGGGCAAAACCGCCATTGCCGAAGGGTTGGCATTGCGCATAACAAAAGGCGAAGTTCCCGAGGTTCTGGAAGACGTTCAAATCTGGGCGCTGGATATGGGTTCGCTTCTGGCCGGAACCCGCTACCGGGGTGATTTTGAAGAACGCTTAAAAGCCGTAATCCGCGAGCTCGAGGCCGAACCCAACAGCGTTTTGTTCATCGATGAAATCCACACGGTAATTGGCGCGGGCGCTACCTCTGGCGGCTCGATGGATGCCAGCAATATCTTGAAACCGTCATTGGCGGCCGGCGAGCTTCGCTGCATGGGTTCGACCACCTACAAGGAATACCGCCAGCATTTTGAAAAAGACCGGGCACTGGTTAGGCGTTTTCAGAAAATCGATGTCCACGAACCAAATGTCGAGGACACCATCAAGATACTGATGGGGCTAAAACCCTATTACGAAAAGCATCATTCGGTTCGTTATTCCGTCGGCGCCATCAAAAGCGCGGTTGAGCTTTCGGCCAGATATATCAATGATCGCAAGCTCCCGGACAAGGCAATTGATGTGATAGATGAAGTAGGGGCATCGCTGATGCTGCTGCCGGCCAAAAAGCGTAAAAAAACCATCACCGTCAAGGACGTGGAAGCGGTGGTTGCTAAAATCGCCCGCATCCCGCCAAAAAGCGTTTCCAGCGATGACAGGAAAGCCTTGCAGCACCTTGAGCGTGACCTCAAGACCATGGTCTTTGGCCAAGACGAGGCCATTGAAATGCTGGCTGGTTCAATCAAGCTGGCCCGGGCGGGCCTGCGCGATCCGCAAAAACCCATCGGTTGTTATATGTTTTCCGGCCCAACCGGGGTCGGCAAAACCGAGGCCGCGCGCCAGCTGGCCCTGACGCTGGGGGTTGAGCTTAACCGTTTTGATATGTCCGAATACATGGAGCGCCATTCGGTTTCGCGCCTTATTGGCGCACCGCCGGGGTATGTGGGCTTCGATCAAGGGGGAATCCTCACCGACAAGGTCGATCAGCAACCCCATTCGGTTTTATTGCTTGATGAAATTGAAAAAGCCCATCCCGATGTGTTCAACATTTTGTTGCAGGTGATGGATCACGGCAAACTGACCGATAACAACGGCAAAACAATAGATTTCAGAAACACGGTTCTGATAATGACCACCAATGCCGGGGCCGCAGAAATGGCCAAGTCATCCATAGGGTTTGAGCGGGGCTTGCGCGAAGGCGACGATACCGAGGCCATTGAACGTGCCTTTACCCCGGAATTCAGAAACCGCCTTGATGCAATTATCCCGTTTTCCAGCCTTAGCCCGGAAGTTGTCTCCAAGGTGGTGGAAAAATTCATTATCGAATTGGAAGCCCAGCTCGAAGAACGCGCCGTCAGCATCGAGCTTTCGGATGATGCCCGCGAATGTTTGGCCAAAAAAGGTTTCGACGCCCGCTTTGGCGCCCGTCCATTGGGCCGGATTATACAAGAGCACATCAAGCGCCCGCTTTCGGAAGAACTGCTGTTCGGCAGGCTAACCGATGGCGGTTTGGTTAGGGTCGAGGCCCTGGACGGAAAAATATCCTTTAGCTATCCCGAACCTCCTAAAGCGCCCAAGGGCTCCGGCAAAAAAACCAAAAATAAACCAAAAGGCAAAAAGCAAAAGGGCGGGCAAAAATCCGGCCTACCCAGCACCGAGCGCAATTCCGGCGTTCCGGCGGTGGTTAAATAAACAAATTAAATAGCAGCGCTAAGATGCTGTATTAATTGATTTTCCAGCTATCCCTTGCAGGGAAATTCGGCGACAATTCTTGTTCCGCCCGGCCCCTTGAACGGTAACGGCTGTTTTGATCCCCGGGGCATGGTGTAATCGCGCATGGTGGGGGCGGCACCTGAATTACCCGGGCGCCTGCGCTCTACCTTTATCTTCATGCAGACATCACAACGATTGAGCAGGGTTTCCGAGCCGACGCTGTTTTTTATTATCCGCGCGCATTTATTTACCGGCAGGGCATTTACGCCGGTCGCAAAAAGCACCAAGGCTGAAAAAAGGCTAAAAAATACAAGAATCGGTTTCATGGTCTAAATACTACCCCCGGATATTATTATTCGTCACCTAAATTGAAATTTTGCCATATTTCGGCGTCTCTTTTGATGGCGCTTTTAACGTCCCCATCTGTTGGTTGGGCGGCTTCTGCTTCTTGTAGGGCCAGCAAAACACCAATTCCCGGGCCAAACTCACCATTGCGGATTACCGCATCTGATTTTAATTCAGCCGCCCCGAGGTTTTGGCCTGTTTTGTGGCCAAGAATGCCGCGTTTTTTATCGTCGTCATTTTCCACATCGCTCATGGCCGCCAATCTTTTCTGGATTTCGTCTTCGATAATTTTTTCGATTGCGGCCAGTTGCTTGGGCTGCATTTGTGCCAGCTTTTCTTCGTCCAGGTTCATTTCGCCAAGGATAAGCTTGCGTAACTCTTCTTTCATTTGCTCAATTTTTTGGGCTTTTATTTCTTCGGCGTAGGCGCTCATACCTATTTCACGAATGCGGGTAATCGCGCTTTGAGAAACGTCTTCCAGCCCGCCGGTTTGCCCACTGGCCCGCATATGGTCGGTTACTATCGGCGCCGGGTTTTCGCTGGCTGATGCGTTAGCAGCTATGGTGTTGCTGGATTTTTCTTCCTCTGCGGCAATAGCTGCCTTGCGGGCGGCAAAAACTGCCTCCATCACAGATGAATTAGCGTCTATTTTCATTGGTTTT
>DAOWFT010000134.1 GCA_030637845.1 Thalassospiraceae bacterium | reverse complement strand
TGGGGCATGGTTATCGATTTAGATAAATGCACAGGATGTAATGCCTGTTCGGTTGCGTGCTATGCCGAAAACAATATCGCCACCGTTGGCGAAGAAAAATATGTCGCCCGCCAGTCAATGCAATGGATACGGGTGGAGCGCTATTTCGATGAACCTGATCTCGACCCCGCTGCGGCTGATAACGAAGCCGGGATGCAGGAAAAAGGTGCTTCGTTCCTGCCGATGATGTGTCAGCAATGCAATGCCGCCACCTGCGAACCGGTTTGCCCGGTTGGTGCCACCTATCACACACCGGACGGCCTTAACGCCCAGATTTATAACCGCTGCATCGGTTCGCGCTATTGCGCCAATAACTGCGCGTACCGTTTGCGGGTATTTAATTTTTATTCCCAAACCGGCGAAGACGGGGCATGGCCGGAACCAATGAAACAACAGCTAAACCCCGACATTTCGGTTCGTGATAAAGGCGTGATGGAAAAATGCACGTTTTGCATTCAGCGCATCAATGCCGCCAAGGACAAGGCCAAAATGGAAAACCGCCCTGTCAGCGATGGCGAAGTAAAGACCGCCTGTCAGCAAACCTGCCCGACGCAGGCAATTCAGTTCGGCGACCTGCTGGATTCCGAGAGCAAGGTTACCAAGGCATGGGCACGTCAACAGGTAAAACTTGGGAAATATAAACAAGACAGGGAAAACCCATCCCTTAGGGGTTACCGGATATTCGAAGAACTAAACACCGATCCCAGCGTTCTTTATCTTGAACGCGTGCGGGAGGAATAAACCATGAGCGATGCTGCAATGAAACACCTGAGCGACACCCAGACCAAAGATATTGATGAAAATATCGCCTGGGCCAAAATTAACCAGGACGTTTTACGTTCCATGGAAAATCCACGCCGTGGTTACTGGATTGCCATGGCTGTTTCCGTGGCCTTGTTTAGCGTCATGGTTTATGCCGAGGTCTATCAATACATTTATGGCATGGGTCCTTCCCTGCTCAACAACTCGCATATGTGGGATTTATATATTTCAACCTTTGTTTTCTGGATTGGCATGAGCCATTCGGGAACGTTGCTTTCTGCTATTTTGCATCTTGTTCATGCCGACTGGCGCAAGCCCATTTATCGCTTTGCCGAGGCCATGACCACGTTCTCGCTGATGACCGCAGGTATTTTCCCGGTTATTCATCTGGGCCGGGTCTGGAACTTCTACTGGGTTATGCCCTACATGACCGATCGCGGAATATGGCCGAACTTTCGCTCGCCGCTTATTTGGGATGCGTTCGCCATTACCGCCTACCTGACATCATCGGTTTTGTTTCTTTATATCGGCATGATCCCTGATTTAGCCATTTGCCGCGACAACACAAAAGGCTGGCGCAAAAAGCTATACACCTGGCTGTCGCTTGGCTGGCAGGGCGATGACAGGCAATGGCGTAATTTCCGTATCACCTATTTGATGATTGCCTGCTTCCTTATTCCACTGGCGGTTTCGGTTCATTCAATCGTTTCCATGGATTTTGCAATGGCCATCATGCCCGGTTGGCACGTAACCACCTTCCCGCCATATTTTGTGGCCGGTGCGCTTTATTCCGGCTGTGCGGCAATTATCACGCTGTTTATATTGCTTCGCTATTTCCTAAAGTTTGAGGAATACATGACGTTCCCCATCCTTGATAAGGTCGCCAAGCTGACGTTCGTTATTGCCATGGTCTGGACATACCTCAACCTGATTGAATTTGCTTCGGTTTGGTACGGGCACGACATCCCGTCAAAAGAAGTCCTGCTGGCAAAAGCCTTTGGCCCCTACGCACCATTTTTCTGGGGCATGATTGCCTTTGGTATGTTCCTGCCGTTCACGCTTTTGTCCAAATGGGTGCGGCGCAACATGAAGGTACTGTTTGTAGTTTCAATTCTGCTTAACGTCGGTATGTGGCTGGAACGCTGGATGATTGTTACACCGACCCTTTCACTTGGTTACCACCCATGGGGCTGGAACATTATGTGGCCCGGCTGGGTTGAGTGGGCAATGGTTGGCGGCAGCTTCGGCTGGTTTGGAATGCTGTTCCTTATTTTCATCAAGGTATTCCCTTGTGTTTCCATGTACGAAGTCAAGGAAATGGTTTTCCATAGGAAACGCACAATCTACGAAGATGTGGATGAGATGATGGTTCTGCACGAAGGCGCACCAACACCGGCAGAAGCCGGCTCAACAAATGCGGGAGGGTCATAGGCAATGGCACAACAGCATCGCATATTCGGTCTTTTCGCCGATTTTGAACAAGCCTTTGAAGTGGTTGCCGGTATCCGCAAATACGAAGTGCCCGGCGTTACGGTTGATGATGTGCGCATCAAATCACCAATTGAACATCCTGAAATTGAGGATGTTCTGGGTGAGAGGCCGACCAATATTACCAAGTGGGCATTTGGCGGCGGGTTGTTCGGTCTTGTCTTTGGGTTTTTATTTCTTGCCGGGGCGCAGGCCAATTTTACCGTTCAGCCCCAAGGGGGCAAGCCGGTAATAACCATTCCGTCAAATCTGGTGCTGGCATATGAAATGCTTATTTTGTTTGGGGTGCTGGCGACGTTTGCTGGTTTCATAATTGGGGCAAGGCTAATGCGCAAGCGCGGGGCTTTTTATGACAAGGCGGTTAGCCTTGATCAAATTGGGATTGTTATTGAAATGGTTGATGACACCCAGCGCCAACAAGTTCGCGACCTATTTGCCAAACACAAGGTAATCGATGTTTTCGAGGAGACCGTACAATGAAATCTCCTTTTAAATTATTGCTGCTGGCTGCGCTAGTAATTGCGTTTTCTGCTGATAACGCAAATGCCTGGCCATGGTCGAAAGACATGGTCAACCAGCCATCAATAAAGCCACAGGAAAAAGCCACCCCCTTTCCGTCCCGTTCGGTGCCCGTAACCGGCATCCCAACCGAATACGCCGATCGCGACGCCACCGAAGAAATTGCCAACCCTATAAAGGCAACGGATAAGTCCATAACAACGGGGCGCAATCTTTTTCGTATCTATTGCGCCGCCTGTCACGGGCTTACCGGCAGGGGCGAAAGCCCGGTAGCGGAAAAAATCGGCGCGCCTGATTTAACCGACCCTGATTTCATGGAAGATTTCACCGAAGGATGGATTTTCGGAACCATTACTTTTGGTAGCGCAATTATGCCGCCCTATGGCCGGGCCGGCGACATGAATGGCGAGGCACGCGGCTCAAACGACCTTTCGGTAGAAGAACGCTGGCATGTAGTTAATTATATAACTCGCCAACTTGCAAAGGATGCCAGCATGGCTGAATCCTTGCCTGAGCCTAAGGAGAATTGAGATAATGGAAGAATTTGGCAGCTGGTCGGTATTGACCACAAATTTTCTAATCATTCTTTATCTGGCACTCAGCGGTGCGCTATTTCCGGTTATCCTTCATCTTGCCGGTGGCAAGTGGCGTATGCAAATTCGCTTTCTTTCCGGTGCGGTTACGGCACTTTTCCCAATTGCTTTTGTTTTGCTTATTATCCTCTTGATAAACGGGGAAATGACCTTTCCCTGGCTTAAAAATTCGAGCGCCGAAGAAATGGCCCACCTTCCGGGATGGCATAATTATTCATTTTTGGTTGCGCGCGAGATAATCGGCTTCTTGATTGTTGCCGGGCTTTCGGTTGCCGCCATTCGTTGCCAGTACGTTTCCGAAGCCGACAGCGAAAAGCACAATCCGAAAATGTTTGGCAAGCTGGCGGTCATCATGCCGTTTGCCTACATCATCTACGGCACCATGGTTGCATGGGATTTTGAAATGACCCTGCAACCGGGATGGCACAGCGCGTCTTATGGTGCATATCAATTACAAAGTGCGTTTCATGGATTTTTAGGCTTCTTTACATTAATGCTTTTCTTCCTTGATCGTTCCGGGCGCTTAACCCGTGCGTTTGATCCTAAAATATACAATTACATGGCACAATTCATGTTAGCCATGAGCATCATGTGGGTTTATTTCTACTTCACCCAGTATTTGATTATGTGGTACGGGCGCCTGCCGACCGATATGGAACGCTATTGGCGGATGATTGACGAAGGCTATATGGCATTGGGAATGGTCTTCCTTGTGTTGAAATTTTTCATTCCGTTTACTTTGTTCCTGTTCAAGAAAATGCGTCACAGCCCGCCGATTATTATGAGCGTTGGTTTTTGCATCATTCTGGGCACATGGATTGAACGCTACGTCTGGGTATCAGGATCGGTTCCGTCGGAGTTTTTCCATATACCACTTTCGTCAACGTTTGATGTTGCGGTAACGGCAGGGATTATTGCCATATCATGGCTGGCGGTGGGCTGGGCGTTGCTGCACTGGTGGCTTATTCGCCACGATGCCTAGATCATCTTAAACCCTATTTATGGGGGAGCGACACTTGTCGCAGTGCCTCTCCCAGCACCATCGCACCGGCTATGGCCACATTCAATGACCGGGCATCGCCCGACATGGGGATTGTCAGCCTGACGTCTGCTTGGTTGTGGACCTCATCTGGCACGCCGGAGCTTTCTGAGCCCAATAATATGGTGTCGGTCATGGCAAAGTTAAAACTGGTGTATGGCTCACAGGCCCCGGTGGTGAGCAAAACCAGCCTGCCCGCACATTCACGTTCACGGGCCTGGGTGAAGGCCTGCCATGATGTATGGCGTACAACATGGGCCATTTCCACATAATCCATGCCCGCGCGCTTTAGGCGCCTGTCTGAAAGAACAAACCCCAGGGGCTCTATAAGGTCCACGCCCGCGCCCAAGCAGGCTGCGGTGCGTATAATTGTGCCGGTATTTTGCGGAATATCTGGCTGAAAAAGGGCTATTCTTATCAAGGGGCATCCTATCTTAATGAAATTATTTATTTAGTTACAAATGGTTATTGGTAATATGAATACATTAGACAAGTATAATATTTTCACTTTTACCAACTCCAATAATGTTTTATACCAAGACCTTGGGGGGTTACTCCATTGCGGGTATCCTCAAAAAAAGCTAAAGCAGTAATTAATGTAGGCGACTTGCCAGTCAGTCCTCATGACTGCGTAGCGGGTAAAAAGTGCAGAGAAAGGCAACTGAATGTCTGATACCTCCAATACCGCCCCCGCCGGGGCAACCGCCGATGAAATTGTAGACGCCCCAAAGCGTGATTTTTTACTTATATCAACAAGTACCCTTGGTGTGGCCGGTGTCGGAATGGCCATGTGGCCGTTTATCCATTCCATCAATCCGGCAAAGGATGTTTTGGCGCTTTCTTCAACCGAGGTTGACCTTTCGCCAATCGAAGAAGGCCAGGCAATTACCGTAATGTGGCGTGGTAAGCC
>DAOWFT010000005.1 GCA_030637845.1 Thalassospiraceae bacterium | reverse complement strand
GAAAAGCGTGCAAAAATCTTTTGCTTTACCTTCAGGCTGCGAGGGTCAAACAGCCCGGACAGGGATTTTATAATTTGTCTCGCTTCAACATTGCTGGCACCGGCACGGGCAAGTATTTTTGCCAGGGTGTCACCGGATTTTACCGAAACTGTCTTTTCATAGATTATAGCGCTTTCGCTTCCTCCAAAAAGGTTTGATAAAAAACCAATTTTAGATTCCTGCCTGTTGGGGGAGGGTGAAAACGCGGCAAGGGTTCCGGCCGCCTGTGGGTTGCCCAGCGATATGGGCGCCAGCGATACGTTACCACCAACACCCGCCGCAACATCGGGCAGCGGGTTGCTGGTACGGGCTTGGCCGCTTGAAAAATTCAGCGATAAAAAAGCGCCTGCCGTAAGGGCGCTTGCGGTGAGGAATGCCCTCAAAATCATGTTTATGGTTCTCATGTTTAATTTGCAGGCATGCCTGCTACCTTTTAATAATATCGCCACAAGCGTTAAGAGATTGTTTCATATCGCATAAATTGGATAAGGGGATGTGCGGGCCGTCACCCGATCAAGGATGCAGTTTCCTTGCCGACAAAGGTCAAGGGGTATATACAAATATATGTGGTATAATGTCCAGTTCTAAAGAATTAATAATATTAGGCAAAAAATCATGTCAAATCAGTTAGTTGCCAATGCCACCCATAAGGAAAATCTGGAAAATATGCTGGCCTCGGCAATTAAAGAGCATGGCGAAAACTGCGAGACCGCTAATTTTATTCGTGGGCAAATTGCCGAAATTAATGAGACAATCTCAGCCGATGCGGCCAATAAAGAGGCCGCCCCAAAAAGCATCCCCAATACCATCGAGGGCGCGGTTGAAAAGGGAATGGTTCTTTATGTTGTTTTGGGAATGGTCATTATTTTTGTAATGCTTGGATTTTCTTCCCTGTTTTTTGGTTTACTGGCCGCAAAATGGGACACGATATAATCAACCAATAACATCATCACCGACAAATGGATTGCTTTTTCGTTCTTCCCCGAAAGTGGAATTAGGACCATGTCCGGGTACAAACGTAACGTCATCACCAAGAGGGAAAAGCCTGTCGCGGATAGATGAAACAAGCGCCTGATGGTCGCCCTTGATAAAATCGGTTCTGCCAACCGATCCTTTAAAAATTACATCGCCAACAAATGCCAGCTTGGTTCCCTTGTCGTAAAATACAACATGGCCGGGTGTGTGACCGGGGCAATGAAGAACATCAAGCTCGACATTGCCGAATTTTACCTTGTCGCCACCTTCAAGCCAGCGAGTGGGCGAAAACGGCAGGCACCAGGGCGCATCAAACATAACAGCCTGTTCGGCCATTCCATCAATCATGAATTTATCTTCCAGATGTGGGCCTTCGATGGGGATGTCGAATTTTTCCGCAATCACCGATGCGCTGCCCGCATGATCGAAATGGCCATGGGTAATAAGCACCAGTTCCGGTTTCATTTTGGTTGCGGCAACGGCCTCGATTATTTGTTCGGCATCACCACCGGGGTCAACAATTGCCCCGCGACCGGTTTCATCACACCAGATGATGGAACAGTTCTGTCTTAGGCTTGTAACCGGAAGAATAGTTACCTGTAGGGTCATCTGTTTTAGGTTTTTATCTGGGTCTTGATTATTTTTGTCATGGTGACGGCAAGATGATCTTCTACTACCACAACCTCGCCACGGGCAATCAGGTTGCCGTTTGCGCGAATTTCAATGTCTTCACCAACGCCACGGTCAAGCTGAATCACGGCACCACGGCCCATTTTAAGAAGCTGGCTTACCTTCATCTCTGAAGTACCGAGAACCGCCGTTACCTCTAGCGGAACGTCAAGCAACGCCTCTTGCTGCTCGGCCTCGTCTGCTATGTCGTCATCATCCATTGGTGTCGCCTAATTTTAAGAATCAGCCATGTGCCAGCATTATAGCGCTCTACTTCTATACTAGCTATCTGGCCTAGCTACGCTGCCCGACTATTTAAGGCCATCTCTGGTGAATAAAGGGTGAAAACCGTTAAAAATGTCGAAAATAGCCCATAAATAATGAGAAATAACAAGAAATCAGGTTTTTTTGAAAATCTCGACCCGCATGGGTTGGGCAAACTCAAACCCCTCCGGGGATTTTACCCCAAGGTCGGTAAAAAGATTTTTCAGCTCTGTTTCGTATTTGGGAAAGTCCGCGGAACGATCGGGGTTGATGCGCAGCATCCGTTCACGGAAAGCATCAAAATCAGCCAAGCAGACCATGTGGGTGTGGTTTATTTCATCCAACTTTTTAAACCCAAACTTATTCGCATTATCCAGTGCGGCCTTGGCCTTGGCGCGAACCTCTGTTTCATCGTGAACCGGGGCCATTAATTCAAAATGCGGGCCCTGGGCCAATGGTTCTGAAACATAAAGAACCCCACCGACCTTTAGTATGCGCTGTGCCTCGCTCAGGGCCGTTTCCATGCCCGGGCCCGGAACATGGTGAAGGCTATTGAAAAAAACAGCAACGTCCATGCAGGCATCATCAAAGGGAAGATTTTCAGCATTTCCCTGATGAAAAATTTCTTGGGCTATTGGTTTGGTGGCACGGGCTTTTTCAAGCTGGGCCGGATTGTTATCGACCCCAAACGCCTTGGCGCCATGGCGGGTCATCAGGCGGACAAGGGACCCATCACCACAGCCGATATCGACGACGCGCTTTCCATTTAGATCAACCGTTGCGGTTAGTACTTCGTTGTTGGGTCGGACAATATTTTCGCTGGTTGTTGTGTTGGGAGCAGTCATGGTTTTTATAAATTATTCCGTGTTTATGTGTGGGTGTATCAATTTTATATATGGTGACGCTATCCGGCCAAGGCAACCCTGTTTTATGTGAGTAAAGTCAGCCGGGGCATTCAAATACCCGCGCTGGCCCCATGGTGCAAGAGCATAATTTGCTTATATGCAAAAATATCAGGAAAACAATTTAGGCAAGGCTGTTGCTGCCATCACCCAGCCCGCGTTGCATTATTACGGTATCAACCCAGCGCCCGAATTTAAACCCGGTTCCATTCAATAACCCGACCTGTTTAAAGCCAAACCGTTCATGCAGACGAATTGAGGCGCGGTTTTCAGTATCACCGATTATTGCCACCATCTGGCGAAAACCCAATTCGCTACAGGTATTAATCAGTTCCTCAATAAGGCTTGACCCTATGCCCTGTCCGGTTGCGCCGGGGTCAACATAGACCGAATTTTCCACCGTATAGTCATAGGCCGAACGCGGGCGAAATGTTGATGCGTAGGCAAACCCCAAAACCTTGCCCTCTATTTCGGCAACCATAAAGGGGTGTTTCTTTTTTAAAATAGCATCACGCCGATTTGTCATTTCCTGAACGTCAGGCGCAGTTTCTTCAAAGCTGGCAAGGCTTTGTTCAACGTGGTGGGCATAGATGCGCGTTACCGCGTCCATATCACCGGCTTGGCAATTGCGAATTATAATTTCGACACTTTGTGTTGTTTTGTTCATATCTGTTTTATTTCTCTTTTAGCAAGCCGGGGTCTATGGCCGAAAGCTCTGATATTAATTTGTCGATATTGTTTTTTAATTCATCAAATCCGGGGGCATGGGAAACGGTGTCTTCATCCATGTATAGCGCGCGATTAATTTCAATTTGCAACGCATGGCGCCCGGCATAGGGCTTGCCGTAATTTCTGGTTGTGAAACCGCCAGCGTAAGGTTTGTTCATTACGACGCGGTAGCCATAACTTTCAAGGGCCTCGCGGGCGATATTTGAAACAATGTTGGCACACGCCGTTCCGTTTGCATCGCCTAGCACCATATCAACCCGATCAAGCCCGGGGTCTTTATCCATCGGCCCGCCAACAGACGGCATGGAATGACAATCAACCAGCAGGTAAGCCCCAAACTTTGCAATTGTTTCGTCCAGCAGCCCAGCAAGTGCCGCGTGAAACGGTGCGTAGCATTTTTCTATTCGCAGCCTCGCTTCATCAAAATCAATGCTGTCTTTGTAAATGTTGGCCCCATCGGTTACCACCCGGGCAATGGTGCCAAGGCCGGCCCGAACCCTTGGTGATGCCCGGTTAATGTAATCTGGAATGGGCCCGCTAAACATGGCCGGGTCAAGCTCCCACATTTCACGGTTTGGATCGACATAGGCCCGGGGAAAGCGTGCCAGCAATAGGGGTGATCCCGCATCGGGGGCGGCCCTATAAAGCTCGTCAACAAATGCGTCTTCCGAACGGCGAAGGGCAACCGGATCAAGCGCCGATGCTTTTTTGAAAGCCTCCGGATAAATGCGCCCACTATGGGGTGACGAATACACAACCGGGGATGATTGCACATCGGGCAGGGATATTTCGAACGGCGCCTCGCTTTCGCTTATGAACGCATCATCGTTAAAATCCGTAAAACCCATTGGTTCGCTCTTTTTCCTATTGGTTGATGGAACAGTTTATACCCATGGAATGGCGGTTAAACCAGCTCATTTGAGGGCACCCGCGTCCGGGGCTTGCCTTTGGTCTTGGAACGGACTAAAAATCCGCGTCCCTAGGCCATAATACGGGCCATATTTATGCTGGGGGCAATAGGGCGCGTAGCTCAGCGGGAGAGCACCTCGTTGACATCGAGGGGGTCACTGGTTCAATCCCAGTCGTGCCCACCATGAAAAGTCCAGCCTTACCGGCTGGGCTTTTTTTGTGGCACGACAAAAACTACAAACCCGCATGCGGCCCTTAAGGGCCGCTTCGCGGGCCGGGCCCACCATGAAAACCTCTGGGTAAACGCTGGGGTTTTGTCTTTTAATATGGTCAACTCCCGAACATGAACGCATCCACCCTAAAGCACGCTTTCAAATCATCGCTGCCGGTAATGTTTGGTTACGTGCCGCTGGGCATGGCGTTTGGTGTTTTGTTTCAAAATCTTGGGTTTGCCTGGTACTACGCCGCGGCCATGGGGATTTTTGTTTTTGCCGGTGCTGCCCAGTTTATGGCGGTTGGTCTTTTGGCCGCCCATGCCGGTTTGCTTGAGGTTGCGATAGCAACGTTAGTCCTTAATTCCAGACATATGTTTTTTGGCATTTCATTATTAAAGCGCTATCACGCCAAGGGATTTAAAAAATTATATATGATTTTCGGGCTTACCGATGAAACCTATTCGTTGGTTACCTCGGCCCGCTCGACACCCGGCGAAGATGATCAAAATTATTATGCAGCCTTAACCGCAATGAACCATTCATATTGGGTTGCCGGCTGTACCCTGGGGGCGTTGCTGGGCGCAGCGGTTGAGTTCGATGCCCGGGGAATGGATTTTGTGTTAACCGCATTGTTCATGGTTTTGTTAATAGAGCAGTGGAAACAAATCAAAAACCCCGTTCCATTTATTATTGCGCTGGCATGCGGGTTGTTTTCCATATGGTTTTTTGCCGAACAAATGTTGCTGGTTGCCATCGGGCTGTCCATAACCGTTTTGTTTGCCGCTAAATCAAAAATTGAGGTAGCAAAATGACAGATATCTCATACTTGCTTGGCGTTATTGCGGTCATGACGGTGGCGACCTTTGCCACACGCCTTTTCCCATTTGTAGTGTTAAAGGGAAAGGGTGATCACCCGACCCTTGATTTTCTCGGTCGCTATATGCCGCCGGCGGTTATGACTATTTTGGTTCTCTACAGCCTGAAATCTGTTGAGTTAACCAGCGCGCCCCATGGGGCGAATGAATTAATCGCACTTTCCATTACCACGGCAGTTCATTTATGGAAGAGAAATTCACTTTTAAGCATAATTTCCGGAACAATTTTTTATATGACCGCATTACAACAAGGGCTATTTTTGTAAAAAAAAACCGGTGAAAGCTAAAAAACTTTCACCGGCTAAAGATAACTGACCCTTTAACTCTCCTGATAGGGAGAAAACATTGGTGTAACGAATGGGTACGAACACCAATGAACACACTAAAAAACAATAGTATTTTTGAAAAAAACGGGTATTGCCCGTACGGGTGACGATAATAGTAAATTTAGACTATTAAATTGAACATTCTTAATCTCACCCGAAATGCTATAACAATTATATAGTTAGAGGCGCATATCTTGTTTGTCGGAATGGGCCAGAACGGAGAAGAGATGCGGATACTTATTGCAGACGATCACAAACTATTCCGTGCTGGATTGGTGCTGGTTCTTAAACAGCTTGGCGAAAATTTGGAAATTTCCGAGGCCGGTTCAGGCAAGGAAGCCATTGATATGGCTGGGCGTACACCGCCCCCGGATTTAATCTTGATGGATCTCGATCTGCCCGGCGGCAACGGGATGGAAGCATTAATTTCCATCCACGCCAGCAATTCCAAAATACCGGTGGTAATACTTTCTGCCATGGAAGATCAGGTTACCATTTCCCGGGCGATGGAATTGGGCGCAAGGGGATACATTCCCAAGTCAGCATCCGGCGACGTTATGATTAATTCTCTTAAATTGGTTATTTCCGGCGGCGTTTGCATGCCACCGGGCTTTGGTGAAAATGGCGCCAAGGGAAAGGATGCCGGCACCCCAAACCTGACCCGTCGCCAGCTTGAGGTTCTTCGTCTTATGGCTACCGGAAACTCAAACAAGGAAATAGCCCATAGCCTAGGCATATCAGAAAATACTGTTCGGGTTCACATATCGGCAATTATCACAGCGCTTGATGCAACAAACCGAACCGAAGCAGCATATTCAGCAATGCGAATTGGCCTTATACCGCGCGGAACGCAACTGCTTGGTTAATTTTACTTGTCTAATTTTACTTATCTAATTTTACTGGGCTGAGCTTAAAAGTGCTCGCCTGACAGAGACAAGCAAGTCTTCGGGTTTCACTGGTTTGTGCAAAATATCAAAGCCGCTTTCCTTGGCCTCGCGTAATCGTTCCGGTGCGGTATCGCCGGTAATAATTATTGCCGGAATATTCATGCCCAGTTCTTTTTTTACTATGTTTATGGCATCACGCCCGGTTACCCCGGCATCAAGTCGGTAATCGGCAATTATAAGATCGGGGGTGGCAATGTTTGGCATCTCGCTTCTAATTGATTCGACGCTCAGGTTTCTGATTACCTGTGGTTTGTATCCGGAACCTTCTAGCACCGCCACCAGTCCGGAAATGACGCTTTCGTCATCTTCAATTATTGCGATGCATTCCTTGCCGCCGGATATATCAATGGGTTTTTTGTGGGCGTCCTTAACCACAATATTTTCATTTGCAATGGGGACGGATATCCAAAAACCGGTCCCCTTTCCGACCACGGAAGAAAAACCAATTTCATGGCCAAGTAGCTTGCTCAGGCGCCTAACAATCGAAAGCCCCAAGCCGAGACCTTGCGAGCGCACTCTTGCTTCATTATTTATCTGGTAAAAATCGTTAAATATAAGATCTTTTTGGTCAGCGGCTATTCCCGGCCCTGAATCCCAAACCTCGATCCTTAATTTATCTCCACTATGACGACAGCCAACCAGAACCCTTCCGTTGCCGGCGTACTTAATGGCGTTATCAATAAGGTTTCTAAGTATAGTTTCAAGCAGTAACGGATCAGAATTAACATTAGCCGACGATGGAATACATTTAATTTGAAGATTGTGCTTCCACGCCACCGGTTCCATTTCAGTTGTCATGCGTTCCATAACGCTGCTGATGGAAAAATCACGGACTTGCGGATGGACGACACCAGCTTCAAGTTTGGATATATCCAAAAGGGTGTTTAGCAGCTCCTTTAGGGAATCAAGCGAATTGCGGATAAGGGAAATGATTTCCTTTTTTTCAGGGTCATCTTCCTT
>DAOWFT010000042.1 GCA_030637845.1 Thalassospiraceae bacterium | reverse complement strand
TACGATATGGGCCCAATATGTGAAACTTCAAGCAGGGGTGATACCAGCCACATAGCCCGAGGGCAAGAAATAAGCTCGGTATGCGGCGCTCTTATATCCACGCCCGCGACTGCGGGTCGCCGCTCCTGCGGTGTTCTTATACCCACGCCCGCGACTGCGGGTCGCCGCTCCTGCGGCGCACTTAAACTAATGCGTTGAAATCATCCAACAACATGGCGATACGGCCACTATCGGACTGCGCCATTATGCCGCCGGCACGTTCAGAAGCAGCCGAAAGGTCTATTTCACGGACCCGCTGCTTAACCGCCAGAATGGCGTGGGCGCTCATGGAAAGCTCGCGCACGCCAAGGCCCAGCAACAGGGCGGTAAAGCGCGGATCACCCGCTATTTCACCACAAATTGATATGGGTATCCGGCCCCGGAGCGCCGCACTTATGCTCATTTCTATTAAGCGCAATACGCTGGGGTGGAGCGGATTGTACAGTTTGGCCACCTGCTCATCGGTGCGATCAATGGCCAGCGTGTACTGGGTCAGGTCGTTGGAGCCGATGGCAAAAAAATCACAAACACCGACCAAGGCATCGGCGGTTAGGGCCGCACTGGGGACCTCAATCATAACGCCAAGGGGCGGCAGGTTTTCAGACTGGGCAATTTTTTTGCGCTTTAAGGATTTGGCGACCTTTTTTAATATTTCCCGCGCCTGTTTTACTTCGCGGGTGGTGGAGACCATGGGCAGCAAAATTCTTATTGGCCCCAGCGCGCTTGCCCGCAAAATGGCCGCAAATTGTGTTTCCAAAAGATCCGGTCTTGCCAGTGACAGGCGAATGCCGCGCAGGCCCAACGCGCTTTGCGCGCTTTCGCCCACGTCTCCGGTCAGGGATTGGGCAAGCTTTTCACCGCCGATGTCCAGCGTGCGCACGGTCAGGGTGCGCCCGCGCAAGGTTTTTATCAAATCCCTGAGCATACGAAATTGCTCTTCTTCACCGGGCAGATCATTGCGGTTCATAAACATAAACTCAGAACGCAATAATCCGATACCGGCGGCACCGGCCATCATTACCTGGGGCATTTCTATGGGCAGCTCGACATTGGCAAAAAGAGATATTTCAACCCCATCGCGGGTAACCGCCGGTTGGCGTTTTAGTCTGGTAAACTTTGATTGCCTGCTCCGGTATTCGAATTGTCTTGCTTCAAATGTTGCCAGCGTTGTCGGCGTTGGGTTCAGCACCACCCGCCCGACCTCGCCGTCGACAATAATGGTGTCACCCGATCTTGCTGTTTCTTTTAATCCCGCCACACCCAATACCGCAGGCAGGCCAAGTGCGCGCGCCATAATCGCGGTGTGGCCTTGGGCACCGCCAAGGACTGCGGCAAAACCAACAATTCGTTTGGGGTCAAGCTGGGCCGCATCAGCCGGGGTTACTTCTTCGGAAATTAAAATGCTTCCCTTGGGAACGGTGGATATGGGCCTGACGTGCGTCATGGTCAGGACGTTAATAATCCGGTTTGCAACTTCGCGGATATCGTCGAGCCGGGCGGCAATATAGCTGTCATCAAGCTGGGCAAAACCCTGGGTAATGTCGTTTATCTCATCTTGAATGGCGGCTTCGGCGTTGATGCGCTCTTCGGAAATGCGCCTGATGGCACCGCGAACAAGGCGCGAGTTGCCCAGCATCTGGGTATAGGCCTCAAGCAAAAGACCCATTTCCTCGGCAGCCGCCGAGGGCAATTTATTTGCCTTGTTTTTAAGTCTGCCCACCTGTCGGCGCGCAGTTGTAAGCGCGGTTTCAAAACGCTTTAACTCATCGGCAGTTTTTGACGCCGGTACCTTGTATTCGGGAACGGCAACGGACCCGCTTTCACGCACATGAACGGTTCCTATGGCAATACCGGAAGATACACCAAGCCCGTCTATCACGACCTCTTTTTTTGCCGCCTTCTTTTTTGGGGATTTTTTTGTTGTTTTCGGATTCATTTATCTAAATCTCTTCACCAAATTTGTCGTCCACCAGTTTTTCCAGCGCATCAAGCGCCGCCCCGGCCTCAGTCCCGCTGGCCTTTACCTCTATTGTGCTGCCAATTCCTGCGGCCAACATCATCAGACCCATTATTGACGAGCCGTTAACCGTTTGTCCGTCTTTTGATACTGATGTTTCGGCATTAAATTCACCAACAGTTTTTACGAACTTGGCGGCTGCCCGGGCATGTAGTCCGCGTTCGTTTCTTATGGCCAATTCGCGCAAATTGTCTTTGGAAGGCATGGCAGTTTAAGAATCCTGCTTTAAAAGCTCTGATGCAATATTGATGTACTTACGTCCGGCATCCTTGGCCTGTGTGGCCGCCTCTATAAGTGACGAGCCTTCACGCACGCTGGCTAGTTTTATAAGCATGGGCAGGTTAACCCCTGCAATAACCTCGACATTGGCCTTTTCAATTACGCTTATGGCCAAATTGGACGGTGTGCCGCCAAACATATCGGTTAACAAAATAACACCGCTGCCGTCATCAACCTTGGAGATGCTTTCGAGTATGTGGCCGCGACGCTCTTCCATGTCATCATCGGGGCCAATACAAACATTGCTAAATGCTTTCTGTGGCCCAACCACGTGTTCCAGTGCTGCCAACATTTCATCGGCCAGTCGGCTATGGGTGACTAGAACAAGACCAATCATTTTATTTCTACCTCGCCTGATTGCTGCCAGATTATACTAGCAGATTATTTTTCCATTTCACGGTGATTAATCTTAACCCGTTGATCTTGCTTATTAAGCCACTTGCCTAGTTGTTCGGCAACAAATACCGAACGATGCCTTCCGCCGGTACAGCCGATAGCAATAGTCAGATAGGATTTTCCTTCTGCCGCAAACCTTGGCAATAGCGGTTTTATAAGATTTTGGGCATTTGTCATAAAAACATTAAAATCTGGATCGCTTTTTATTAAGCGGCCGACCGCTTCGTTCAGTCCGGTTAATTCTCTTAGTTCCGGATCATAATGGGGATTTTGTAAAAAACGAACATCGAATACCATATCGGCTTCACGCGGTAACCCGTGGGGAAATGCAAACGAAGTTAAAAACACCACAAGACCCTTGTCGTTGATGCTGGCAAAATGTTCCCCCAGATGAGCTTTTAAATCACCCGGTGAGCGTCCGGTTGTATCAATTTTTATATCAGCCAGATCGGCCAGCTGTGATATGCGTTCACGTTCAAGGTTGATGCCGTCGATAACCGGCCTGTCTTGCGCCAGTGGGTGGCGGTGACGGGTTTCGCTATAGCGTAAAAGCAGCTCATTATCGCTGCAATCAACAAACAGTATTTTTACCTCAAGCTTTTTATTTGCTTTAAGTAGCGATGCAACATTTGCAAATGTGTCGAAATTAAAATCACGGGTGCGAATATCAACCCCGATAGCAAGGTCGCCAATATTTGATACCGGGGTCGCAAGATTTGGAATTAATGACAGCGGTATGTTATCGACCGCTTCAAACCCCATGTCCTCCAGCGCCTTTAATGCCGTGGTTTTGCCGGCACCGGACATTCCGGTAACAAGCAATACGGTTTTTTGTTTGCCGTCGGGGCCGCTCATTGTTTTGTCCTGATCTCGTTCGTATGCCCGTCTTCAATAAACGTTTTTTCTTTTATCGCCTTTAGTGCCATACGCACCTTGGCCGTTGCCGATGGCTCAAACGGGTCGACCTCGATCACCGGAATGGCCATGCCCATTATTTCCGTATTTAAATGTTCGGGCAGACGTTCGATTAGTTCATGGCGCATCAGGTCAACTACCATCGCCAATGGGGCCTCGCCCGATGTGCCAATATGCATGACCCCGATGCCGCGTATTTCCATCATTCCGGAAATGGTTTCGGGCGGTGAAACAAAAACCTTACCATCAGTTATTTCGAGCTTGGTATAATCATCGGCGATCAGGCTTGCGCCCGCGTCTATCAGGCGCAGGGCGAGATCGGATTTCCCGCTGCCGGCCGGCCCGCGAATAAGTACGCCGTCGCCATTTATGGCAACCGTGGTGGCGTGAACCGTATCAATAAAACTACCCATAAAAGCACCATAGCAAAAAGAAACACGCTCGGCGATGGGCCTCCTCAGGCCGCCTCAAGACGCACAATAAAGCGGGCGCCGGCTATTTCACCAGCTTCGCTTAGGGCGTTTTCAGCCGTTATCTGCCCGCCGTAGGCATCGATGATTTGTTTTGATATGGCGAGTCCAAGGCCCGAATGGGTTCCGAATTTTTCCGCCAGCGGGCGTTCGGTATAAAAGCGATCAAAAATTGCCGCTTCTTTTCCCGGCGTTATGCCGGGGCCGTTATCGCTAACGGTTATGATAATATCGTCGCCATCACTTGCCGCGGTTATTTTAATCGTTCCGCCCTTGGGGCTAAAGGTAATCGCATTGGCTAAAAGGTTTCTAAATACCTGCACCAGACGGTCTTCCATTCCTTCGGTTATCAGGTTTTCTTCTGCCTCAAGCACCGCCAGCGGTTCGCCTTCGTGCTTGGTTGCATCGTGTATGTTGACCAATGTTTCCAACAAAGAAGAAACATTCACCTTGACCGTTTCGGCTCGGCTTAGTTCGGCATCAAGTCTGGAAGCATCTGAAATATCGGTTATCAGACGGTCAAGCCTTTCCACATCATCTTGAATAATGGCCATCAGCTTTTTTTGCTGTGACACGTCTTTAATTCGTACCGCAGTTTCAACTGCACTTTTAATTGATGTAAGCGGATTTTTAATTTCATGGGAAACATCGGCGGCAAAGCGCTCAATGGCGTCCATCCGTGTCCATAGTGCTTCGGTCATATCGCTAAGGGCTCTGGCCAGTTCGCCAATTTCATCGGAACGTTCGCCGAAATCCGGGATTTTGTGTTGGCGGTGATGGCCTTTGCGAATGTATTCGGCTGCCAACGCCAATGAACGTATGGGTCTGGCTATTGTTCCGGCCAGATAAAACGAAAGAGCAACCGTAATAACCAGCGCTACGATAAATACTTTAAGTATATCCAGGCGCACCTCATAAAGGGCGGCATCAATTTCGCCTGAACCTTTGGAAAGAAAAATCACGCCCAGCGTTTGTTTGTAACGCGTTATCGGCATGGCAACGGTCAGCACCAGCGATCCGTCAGGCATTGATCTTCTCGCCACCCATACCTCACCCTGCATGGCCGCCATTACCTCGGGGTAATCACTTGCTTTTTGTTGGATGTTTTCTTTATAGAGCGTGTAATCATCACCGCCGGGCAGCCAATTATACAGCCTATCAATTGCTCGAAACGCGCCGCTTAAAAAACTTGCTTTTTCTTCTTCGGTTACCGGCGGGGGCAGGTCTTCTCTTTGTACCTGGCCACCCGGCTCAAGCAGCTTTCGGGAATCGGCAGCCAGCCTGCCGTTCGGCATGAAAAGTCGGGCCCGGGTTTCAGCGGTAAAGGCAAGGCGGCGTACAATTTGTGATGAAAGTTCAGGCACAAGCACCTGACTCATGGGCGAAACCGCACTCTCGCCAAGGGCAACCGCAAAAATTTCTGCATGGGTGCGCAGGCCGGAAAGTTCTGTTGAAATCAGATTGCGACGGTATTCATCAAGATAAAAAATACCCGCGACCAGTATCGCCGGTGCCAACAGATTAACCGCAAGAATTCGCAGCGTAATACGTGAAAAACGCCCGCTCAATCCGTGACTATGAATATGCTCACGAACATGGTCATGAATAGAGGCGTGATCTGGTGTGCCTGCGCTATCGCTATCGGTTTTTTCCATGCGGCCCAGTTTAAATCAATCTGCCTTGTAGCGATAGCCAACGCCGTAAAGGGTCTCTATTTCGTCAAAGTCAGGAACGGCGGCGCGGAATTTACGGCGCAGACGCTTGATGTGGCTATCTATGGTGCGATCATCGACATAAATGTTTTCGCCATATGCCGCGTCAATTAACTGATCACGACTTTTAACGTGACCGGGGTTAGCGGCCAGCGCGTGCAAAAGCAAAAATTCGGTTACCGTCAAATTGACCTGCGTTTCTTTCCATGTGCAAAGGTGGCGCGAGGTGTCCATCATCAGGTGGCCGCGGGTTATTAAATCTCCACTTCCCGATGCTGGGTCAAGCCTGCGTAAAACAGCGCGGATGCGTTCGATTAACAAGCGTTGGGAAAATGGTTTTTTGATATAGTCGTCGGCGCCCATGCGCAGACCCATGGCCTCATCAACCTCATCATCCTTGGAGGTGAGAAAAATAATCGGAAGGTCCGAGCGTTTTTTTAATTCAGATAAAAGCTCCATCCCGTCCATTCGGGGCATCTTTATATCCAGTACTGCAAGGCTGGGCGGGTTGCGGGAAATTTCCCTGAGCGCCTCTTCGCCATCGGAATAGGTGCGTACCTCGTAGCCCTCGGCCTCGAGCGCCATGGAAACGGACGTTAGAATATTGCGGTCATCGTCGACCAGGGCGATGGTGTGGCTCATGGGTATCTACGCCTTCTTAGAATTATACATAAGGTATTTGGCCTTTTTATTATGGCAAAATTATAGCCCTATGGGCAGAGCTCGGATTTTTAAGTGAAAAATTAAAGACAGTTGTTATATTAGAGGCTACGATGCCCGTAATATTCTAGGCAATAAGGCACAAACAAAAAAAGGAGCCAGCCGCAAATGACCAGCAATCCTCATAAAACCAAGGTAGCAGCCATTAGTGTTACAGAGGGCCTGGATGCAGGTGAAATATCGCGCACCAACGCGGTGGTTACGGCTGTTTTCGCCCTTGCCCTTGGGCTCGGACTTTTGTCGGTGGTTGGCTACGCGCAGGCTTCCCACGATGTTGCCCACGATTCCCGGCATGCGTTTTCTTTTCCCTGCCACTAAAGGGCGTTAAAACCAGTTAAGGTATATATGACAAAGCTTTTGTTCCCGGCAGCGTTGATAGCAGGGCTGTCTGCCGGTCTGGTCGTGTCGTTGGCCCAGGCTATTTTTATTATCCCACTTATTGATTTTGCTGAATTTCTCGAAATGGGGGGTCGAGCGGTTGATTATTTCCCGCCCGAGGGCTTCATGGCCATTGCCCTAACCGATCCAGAAAGATTTTTAAACACGCTTGCCTTTGATGCCCTAACCGGGGTGGCTTTTGCCTTAATTATGGCTGCGGGGATTATGTTTCACACCCGCCCGACCAGCTGGAAACAAGGTATTTTATGGGGCCTTGGCGGTTGGGCCGCATTTGCGCTGGCCCCTGCCATTGGTCAGCCACCGGCACCGCCCGGCACCGCCTATGTTGATCTTGAGGCCCGCCAGCTTTGGTGGTGGTTGGCCGTGTCTTGCACATCTTTGGGCCTTGTTTTGGTGGTGTTTATCGGCGATTGGGCGGGGGAATGCGGCCTTGCCGGGGGGTGGCGTAACGCATGGTGGCCCAAGGTTGTGGGTGCCGGACTAATAATATTTCCCCACGTATTTGGCGCGCCTGAAAGCACGCCAAGCACAAGCACGGTTCCGGCTGAACTGATTAGGGATTTTGCATTTTATTCTCTCGCCAGCACGTTTGTCTTTTGGCTAATCATTGGTGCCGTCAATGGCGCCGTGCTGGGACGTGCTTCGCCAGACAAAAATTAAAAAGACAAAAATTAAAAAAATAAACAAACAGCCACATTGTCGCACTATACTTATGTCAACAATCTGTTGTCATCTGTCATGGCAGGCAGGGTGGGGAAATAGAATGGGAAGCGCACTTAAAATAATTCGTGGCCTTACCCGTCTTCTGGTCAATGCGGCCCGTGACCTGGTGCCGATTATTGCGGTTATCGCATTTTTTCAAATTGTGGTGCTGCGCCAACCCTTTCCCAATTTAGCTGAAATACTTATCGGTACCGCCTTGGTAATAATGGGGCTGGCGTTTTTTATTCGCGGGTTGGAAATGGGTTTGTTTCCGCTGGGCGAATCCATGGCTCAGGATTTTGCCAAGAAGGGTAGCTTGTTCTGGCTGGTTGCCTTTGCCTTTGCTCTTGGTTTTGGCACCACCGTTGCCGAACCCGCACTTATTGCGGTTGCCGCCGAAGCATCGAAAACAGTTGCCGAAGCAGGCGCCATTGAAAACAACGCAGAAACAATGGCCAGCTACGCATTTGGCCTACGCATGACCGTTGCCTTTTCGGTTGGCTTTGCAATTATTATCGGTGTTGTTCGCATTATCAAAGGCTGGCCCAT
>DAOWFT010000197.1 GCA_030637845.1 Thalassospiraceae bacterium | reverse complement strand
TGGCAATTACAGGGTCACCGGATTCCGCATCAATACGCAATACCCGACCGGAAACGGGTGCGGAAATTTTATAGATATCTTTAACTCTGGTATGGCCTTCGCCTTCGACATAGACGCTCATTTCACCAATTGATACTTCTTCAATATCAACGGGAACTGCATCCGGCCAAAAGGCCCAGACAAGAAAGATGCCGAGCAAGCCCACAAGCCCAGCCCACACCATGCGGCTGTTTGCAGTTGCAGATTTTACTTTATCGTTAGCCATTGAAATATTCCTAAGGCTGCTTGTGGTTATTCTCTTGTCTTTAATGCTTCAATCAAGTTCAAGTTTATAATTTGGTAATGGGTTCCGATTGCCGTGGCAACTCCAGCCAGAACAACCACTAAAATAGAGTAGCCAAATGTGGCGCTGGATATAACCAGAGGCACACGGTAAAGGTCGGTATCCAATGATAGCGCCCAAAACCAGGCCAGACCATACCCGAACAAAGAGCCAATGGGCAGCGCCAAAAGCAAAAGAATGCCAAGCTCACCCAATAGAATATACGATGCCTCACCCCGGGTAAAACCCAATACGCGCAAACTGGCAAGTTCACGAGATCGTTCGGAAAGTGAAATGCGGCCCGCGTTGTAAACAACCCCAACCGCAATTACCACGGCAAAAATTGTATTAAAAAAATTCATTATGTTTATGTTTTCAGACATGGTGTCGTTAAATGCCTTTAGCATTGCTTCCTTCACCGCTACCTGTGCAATGGAGGGGGTTGCTTTTATTGCTAAATAAAAATCATCCGACAGCGCATCATCAAGCATAATATGGGCACCGGAAGTATTTTTCCCCTCTTTTAGTGCGCGGTTTAGGGCCGATATTTCCATAAACGCCGGGCTGGCAATAAACGTTTCCGAGATCATTGTCACCGGCAAGCGCAATGTCGGTCTACGACCATCATGAACCTTTACGCTAACAACATCGCCCAGACCAGCGCCCAGCATCTCGCTTAGTTTTGATGACAAGGTAATGCCTTCGACCGCCACCGAAACTGGTTTCAGGTTTTTATCAAGAACACGGTTAAGCCTTGCGTTTGCAGGTAAGCCTTTAAGAAGCATCCGCCGTTCGCTTGATCCAAACTTTATTGTTACCGGAACATACCTAAACGGTTCAGCCGCAAGAACCCCGGGCATGGATTCAATATTTTGCATTACTCCGGATGATTTTACCTCGCCAAAGGTAACGGTCGCGTCCTGTACCTCAATCAAGGAAAATTGGGTTTCAACCATGGCATCGGTTGCGTCTTCAAAAAACATTACAGAAATAAGAACCGCAACCCCAAGACTGATACCCATACAGGTAAGGGCTGAGCGCATAGGCCAGCGCAAAAGGTGCCTTATAATCATTCTGGTTGGCCCCAATGCGCCTTTTATTAACCGCTCGGATTTGCCGTGTCTGTATAAAGTTGGCGGTTGTGGAACCATTGCCTCGGCTGGAGATATTTTTACCGCACGCCTTACGGCTCTAATTGTTCCCAGCACTGCAGCCGTGCAACTTAGCAAGCCGGCAACAACGTAAACGGTCACATCAAGGTTAAAATACAAAAATGGGAAATGGAAAAATTCTTCGTACATGGAGGCCAAGCCCCAGCCAAGCCATGTTCCGGCAATGCTGCCCATAAAAACACCAATTACGGTTATGGCAATTACAAACTTGAGATAGTGGGCGGCAACCGCACGGGTAGAATAACCAAAGGCTTTTAACAGGCCTATTTCCGATCTTTCCAATTCTACCCATCTGGATATGGTTATATTCAAAAGATATATGGCAACTACAAAAAATATGGGCGGGGCAATGCGCCCCATATTGGCCAACTGTTTCATCTCGCCAGAAAGAAACCAGTCCGATACTTGACGGTCACGCCCCAGCGCCCCGGTTGAACCATAAGGTTCAAGCACCGCATCGACCCTTGCGATTACTTCATGTTTGTCTGCGCCGGGCTCGAGCTTTATAACCGCCTCGTTAAAGGTTCCCTTCATATTGAAAATTCCGGCCAACTGCGGCCTCGCCATCCACATAATGGCAAAACGCTCGTCATCGGGGAACATGGCACCGGGGGCAAGTGCATAAACAAATTCAGGTGAAAGCACTATTCCGGCTATTTTGAGTTTTCTTTTTTTGCCATTTATAAGCGCCGTTAGCGTATCTTTGGGTTTAAGGTTGTGGGCTATGGTAAATGCCTCGGCAACCAACACCTCATCGGAAACGCCGGGGGTAAACCACCCGCCCGCAACCAGATGCAAACGGTTAATAGCCGGGTGATCGCTTTGCGGATAAGAAATAATGCGCTCTTGTGCCGGTTCGTTAAGGCCCGGCATATCAAGCGTTGCCATTTTTGAAATACGTCCCTCGGCCTGACGCACGCCGGGGATGGATTGTATTTTACCCATGGTGCTGTTGGGTGCGCGCTTGAGCGTTGCAAACACATCGGCAAAGCCATAGCGTTCATAATATGCATCACGGGTATCGGTAAGCGACCTTAGCATTCCTTCGCTCATCACATATACCGCAACCCCGGCGCCGACGACCATGGCAATGGCCAGCCCCTGCCCCCACATACGCATAAGGTCACGAACTAGTTTTTTATCAAGCGGTTTTAAAATCTTAAGTAGCATTTTATCACCATGAAAGTTCTTTTGGTTTCTTGCGTTTGGGGTTTTCACGTATTTCCGAGATTTTGCCATCGGCAAGAATAATTACCCTGTCGGCCATATCTGCCACGGTTGCGTTGTGGGTAATGATTGCTGTTGTGGTACCAAGGTTTCGATTGGTGTCTTCTATTGCTTCGAGTACGCGTATGCCGGTTTTGCTATCCAATGCACCGGTTGGCTCGTCACACATTAATATTTCCGGACGTTTTGCTATGGCCCGGGCAATTGCAACACGTTGTTGCTCGCCGCCGGATAGTTCTGATGGAAAATGATTTACTCTTTCGCTTAAACCAACGGCACTTAATGCCTCGAATGCGGGCATCGGATTATGGGCAATCTCGGTAACCAGCGCCACATTTTCAAGCGCGGTTAAACTGGCGACAAGATTATAAAATTGAAATACAAAACCGACATGATCGCGACGATAAAGCGTAAGGGCATGATCATCAAAGCGGGTTAGTTCTTGCCCGCGAAAAATAACCTGTCCGCTGGTCGGGCGATCGAGACCGCCCAGTATATTAAGCAAGGTCGACTTACCGCTGCCGCTGGGACCAAGAAGAACCACCATTTCACCTTCGAAAAGTGACATGTTGATACCGCTTAGCGCCTTAACATCAAGAAATCCGGTATGGTAGGTCTTGGTCACATCCCGGGCTTCAATAATGGCTGACGGGAGGCTGGCGTTATTGGTGTTGACCTCATCCATCATATGCTCCTGAGGCTATCTGAGCGTAAATTTCATCAGGTAAATGCTTATATAACAATACCATATTGCTGATACCCGGGCCACCGTCCGCTGGTTAAGCGCGCGTTCAGGGTTGTTTTGCCATTATCACATCAACAAATATTGGAAATTTTGAGATAGGAAGCATAGCGATGAAAACCCATAATCCAGACAAATCACAGCAGATTGAGGCCAAAAACTTCGTTATCGGCGCGGTCTCAATATTCCTTGCCGTGAGCGCCTTTTCGCTGTTGGCCGTTTCTTTGGGTATTGCCCAAATGGCATAAAATCCTGCGCCCTGAAAACAGCTATTCAGGTTGCTGGTTTTATTTTTTTCTTCCCACTAAACTACATTTAATAGACGGTTCCGGTTTTTGGAGCCGTCTTTTTTTGTAAAAGCCATACAAATCAACAAAAGAAAAAACAAACTAGATAAAATTGTTTTTAAATTTTACGCGTGTTGTATTCACTAGTTATTTATTTTATGTGAGCGCCATCACAGGGTTAAAATACCTTTAACGGTAGAATTACCCTACCTAAATATACATTGAATACCCTGAAGATGGAGAGCCAATAAAGTGGCTAAAAAGCGTAATCATAAAAACCTGACGGACGAAATGCCCGATGAAATGCCCGATGAAATATCTGGCGTTGAAGTAGCGGCATTGAAGGCCGCGGCCATGCCTGCGTCTGAGTTCGTGCGCACGGCACCATCAACAGATGGTGATGATTTCGACAGTGGTGATGATGATGCCGATAACTCATTAAACACCTCAGGCGACGATTTTGCACTTTACGATACCGGTGATGATGAAGGCGATATAGGCAGCCTTGTAAGCGGTGCCTTGAGCCACCTTCATAATATGCAAAGCTCATTTGGGTTTGCTGCGGGCAAAGGCCACGCAAGCGACGGCTTTGATATAAATATTCCTGCCATAATTTCCCATAGCCCATTTGCAAATTCCGACTTTGGTAATTCAGACTTTGGTAATTCAGATGGGCCCGCCCACAGGGCACACACACCAGCGTTTGACATACCCCAAACGCCTGTGGTGGTTGATGCCGACGATGACCATGAAGATGATGATGAGCACGATGACGAGACAGGGCCAGTTCCGGTTGATATCGGCGATGATTACATTCGCGGTACCCGGGATGATGACACCATGGACGGCGGTGCCGGCAATGATGTGCTAGATGGTGATCGTGGTGATGACAGATTGATTTATGACCTTGGCGAGAACGAAGGTTTTACTAATTTTTATGATGGGGGCAAGGGGTCCGACAAACTGGTTCTGAAAATGTCTGCGGATCGCTATGAGGAATTAAAAGACGAAATATCTCAGCTTGAAAACTGGATGAGCGATAATTCAAACGAAAAACGCTCTGCCGGACATGGGTTCAAGGATTCCAGTCAGCACAGTGCAAAACATCCTGTTTTTGAAACATCGTTCGGGCTTAATATTCGCAATATTGAAGAGCTGGAAGTTGAAATAACAACTGCGCCCTCAATTAATATTGATCTATCCGACCCTGCACAGGCCCCGGCATTAGGCCTGAGCACAATAACCACCACCACCGGTAACGGTGTTATTTCCATTAGCTCGGCCGACGTGCAGCTTTCGGCGGGGTCAACCGTCACGCTTTCTATTGATATAAACGTGCAGAATATAACACCGATGTATGATGTGCTCTTGATTAATGACCTGAGCTATTCAATGTACGCTGAAGCAAACGCCGCAAAGGCAGGGTTTTCCAGCTTCTATGATTCGCTAACTGCCGGCGGTGACGTAAACATAGCTATTGGCAGCTTTAGCGATAAGCCAATAAACCCTTATGGATTTTATGGTGACTACAGCTATAGCGGCCCTCAGGGACGCTTCATTACAAAAGATTTCCCCTACAGGACAGATATTGGCATGACTGCCGATAAAACTGCGCTGCAAAACACATTTGACAGTCTTTCATATTATTATGGCGGTGATGCCAAGGATTCACAGATGGAGGCATTGCTGCAAACCGCGCTTCGCAGCAGCACCGAGATTGGTTTTCGCGATGGCGCCATGAAGTTTGTAGTTCTTACCACCGATTCCGCCTACCACCAGGCCGGTGATATGAGCGGAACAGAAAACAATTACGATACGATTTTTGATATTGAAGATTATCCAGATCCCGCCATTGTTGGGCAACTGCTGCTTGATGCAGGAATAATCCCGGTTTTCGCAGTCAGCACAGATCAGATAGCAACCTATCAGGCATTGGTAGATAGCTGGGGATTTGGCACCGTAACAACATGGTCTGCCGATGCGTCCGGCGTTATTTCGGCCATAGATACCTATGTGGAAAACAATACCACCGATCTTTCCGCATCAATTGTTGGGGATGATTTTGGTTTTGTAAGCTCCGTAAGCCCGACCTCATATACCGATATTAGCGTCGGTAGCTACAGCTTTGATGTAACGCTTGAAATTCCGGCTGGCTCTACATCATACAGTTCCGATGGGCTGGTTCTGGAAATACCCGGTTACGGCACGGTTGATATTAATGTTGATGTCCCCCGGGTGGACGCCACCGGAGATACCGGCAACGATGTGTTGCTGGGTGATGGGGGGGCCAACGGGTTATTTGGTCTTGCCGGTATGGATACCATCAATGGCGCCGGCGGAAACGATCTTATAGTTGGCGGCATTGGCAACGATATGCTTAGCGGCGGTGCCGGCAACGATACCTTTGTCTTTGTGGCCGGTGACGGCAATGACATAATTACAGATTTTAGTGCCGGCGGCATTGAAGATGCGCTCGACATTACGGGCATTAACGCCTTTGCCGGGTTTAGTGATGTAATGGCAAATGCCGAACAGGTTGGCGCAGATGTTGTAATTGATTTTGGTGCCGGTGACAGTGTCACCTTGGGCGGAGCAATGCTTGCCGATCTTACGGTTGACGATTTCCTGATTTAATTTTGTAACTCACCCCAGGTGGTTCTGATTTTTTCCGTTAGGCGACCCCGGTCTTCATCGCTGGCCATGAAGCCAACAACAATCCAAACCAACATCGTAAACGTGATTGCTATCTTAAAAGCTTTGATGGCGCCGGGATTGATCATAAAGATACGCAAGCGAGTTGTGTTTTTTGTGTAAGTTTCCATAAACCAAACGATCATCACAAACGGTTGGCGCAGGTATGATTTTAACCACCCAGGCATGCCCAATGTCTTACTTACGCTCATTGCGGTAGCTTTCAACAAAATCATAAATCGCCATTGCGCCTATTATGGAAACAATAATAGCAAATGGTAGCGCACCTATG
>DAOWFT010000108.1 GCA_030637845.1 Thalassospiraceae bacterium | reverse complement strand
GGGGGCGTAATTCCTGAACCGCCTGCATCACAATTTCGCTTTGGCCCGATACTTTTTCCAAAACATCCAGTTCGGCGGCAAACGAGCCTTCGCCGCCAAGGCGGGCGGCAAGCTGGGTTGTGGCCAGCACCAACACCTGCGCCGATGAAGTGGGGTCACGGGTGAGCTGGGGCCTGTTTTCAAGTTCGCGAATGCGTTGCTCAATAACGCCAAGCCTGTTCTGGATCTCTGCCAGCGCATCGGCAATATTGCTTGCGGGCTCTGGTGCGGGTGCGGGTGAAGATTTTGGCGGCTCAACCTTAACGACCGCCGGGGTGGCTGGGGCTGGGGCGACTAGTGTTGGGGCGGCCGGGGTGAGGCCTTCTGGTTTTGAAATGCCGCGAACTTTGGCAACTATTGGCTTTATGCTTGGGCCAATTTCGGGCCAGAACGCCCAACCGCCAACAGCGATTACGGCCACAAAAACCACCAGCCAGACAAGCCCGCCACTGGAGGTGGGCACGGTTTCAGCCGGGGCAGTGCCGGAATTTTTTGTTTTCCTGCCCCCCCGGGGCTTTGTATCTTTTTTTGTATCATCGCCCATGAAAAACCATTCCTTGAAATAACTGTTTTAAAGCCTGAATAAATCCTAGCACTTTACAGAGCTTACTTAAATGCCGACTGCCTGAAAATTAGTCTTTAAGCAATGCCAACAAGGAAGATTGCTCCGGCGAGCCCGCTACCTTTATTTCTCGCCAGCCAAGGCTCAAAATCATATCGCCAACCGGTGCGGAAAGGCAGTAGGCGCTTATCCCGCCCAGCTTTTTATCAAGTCCCGCTTTTGTCACAAGACGGCCAAAGGTCTTTGCGGTGCGCGGTGAATAAAACAAAACCCCATCAATACTTTCCTGCTCAATGGCGCGGGCAGCGGTTAAGGGGAGCGTGTCTGGAACCTCGGCCCGGTATAAAACTGCGCGGCGATATTTAAATCCCGATTTTGCAAGCATCCCCTCGAGGTCGCCAGCCACGCGCGAGCCCGCAGCGTGCAATAATTCGCCGTCATCAACCGCAAGGCGGCGGGCCACAAGTGCGGCTAATGTATCAACATCGCCGGACGCACTTTCAATGTTTTTGAAATCCGCGCTTGCAAGTTCGCGGGCGGTGGCATCGCCCACGGCCAATGCTAAAATATCGCGCGTCGATGAACGCCTGGCAAAGGCCCGCACCCCGTTGGCCGAGGTAAATAATAATGCCTGCACCCCATCAAGGTTTAGCCGGGCGCCGTCTTCATAAATAATTTCAAGCAATGGCGCGGAAATGCTTTCAATGCCCATGGCTTCAAGCGCACGGCCAAGGGCCGCACTGTCAGATTCCGGACGGGTAAGCAAAACGCGCAACTTTAATAAACCCCCGTTTGATTATTCTTTGACTTCAAAAAAATCCGGGCCGATGTGTCCTTTAAGTTCGAACCCGGCGTCACGGCCCATGCTTTCAGCCGAAATTAACGCAGCCGGCCCCGAACGGGTCGCTTCAAAACTTTCCGTGCCATCGGGACGCAATACCTGACCATGAAAGCGAAGTGTTTTTTCGCCGTCATACCATGCGTGCGCAGCAATGGGGGTGCGGCACGAACCGTCAAGCACGGTCAAGAAAGCACGCTCGGCGGTAACGCGCACAAAAGTTTGTTCATGATTTAGCCCGGCCAAATAATCGTTGGCACGTTCGTCATTGGTGCGGCTGGTTATGCCGATGGCACCCTGGCCCGGTGCGGGCAAAAATTCTTCGGTGCTTATTGCCTCGGTCACTACGTCTTCCATATCCAGACGCTTTAGCCCCGCCAGCGCCAACATGGTTGCATCCACATCACCGGCGGCTAATTTTTTCAGGCGGGTTTGCACGTTACCGCGAAATGTTATGACTTTTAAATCGGGCCGGCGATTAAGTATAAGTGCTTGGCGTCTAAGTGATGCGGTGCCAACCACCGCACCTTGGGGCAGGTCCCAAAGCCGTTCTGATTTGTTAGAAATAAAAGCATCGCGAACATCACGCCGTTCCAACATGCAGGGCAGATGAATACCGTCGGGCAAAAATGTCGGCACGTCTTTCATTGAATGAACGGCGATATCAATATCACCGTCGAGCATGGCGTCGTCGATTTCCTTGGTGAATAGACCCTTGCCGCCAATATCGGCCAAGGGCCGATCCAGTATGGCGTCGCCGGTGGTTTTAATGACGATTATTTCGATGGCGCCATCGGGGACCAATTCGGGAAATTGGGCTTTTAGCTTGTCACGAGTTTCGTGAGCCTGGGCCAATGCCAGCGGGCTTCCACGGGTGCCAATGCGAAGGGGCGGGTTAATCATGTTTATTCTTTTCCAGTTTTTAGTGTGGCCTGAGGGGTCATGTGATAAGGGTAAAGTCTACCGCGGTCAAAACAAGGCTCTTTATATATGATTGTTCTAGGTATCGAAACCAGTTGCGACGAAACAGCCGCCGCCATTGTGACGGATGAGGGAAAAGTGCTGTCCAATGTGGTTTTGAGCCAAATCGAAAGCCATAAGCCCTATGGCGGAATTGTCCCCGAAGTTGCCGCCCGCGCCCATATGGAAACCACCGATGCGGTGGTGGCCCGGGCCATGGATGATGCCGGGCTGGGCTTTGAGCAAATTGATGCGGTTGCCGCCACCGGCGGGCCGGGGCTAATAGGCGGCGTAATCGTTGGGGTAATGACCGCCAAGGCCATAGCGCTGGGCCAGAATATTCCCTTTATCGCCGTCAATCATTTGGAGGGCCATGCCCTAACCGCCCGGCTGACCGGCAAGGTGGAGTTTCCCTATTTATTGTTGCTGGTTTCCGGCGGACATTGTCAGCTATTGGTGGTTAAGGGGGTGGGTGATTATGCCCGCCTTGGCACCACCATTGATGATGCGCTGGGTGAGGCGTTTGACAAAAGCGCCAAGGTTCTGGGGTTGGATTATCCCGGTGGCCCGGCCATTGAAAAATTGGCTAAAAATGGCGATCCCGCCCGGTTTCCCCTGCCCCGGCCCATGAAGGGACGGCCCGGTTGCGATTTTTCCTTTTCCGGGCTTAAGGCCGCGGTCAAAAGAAGCGTCGATGCATTGCCGCCGGGGCCATTAAAAGAAAAAGACGTCGCCGACATGGCGGCATCGTTTCAACAGGCGGCCAGTGAATGCATTAATGATCGCAGCAAAAACGCAATTGCCATGTTCAAACAAAGCCATCCCGGTGGCAGTCACCTTGTGGTTGCCGGTGGGGTTGCCGCCAATAAGGCGCTGCGGGGTGGTCTGGAAGAGCTGGCTAGCCAAACCCAAATGACATTAATTGCCCCGCCACCGGCCCTTTGTACCGATAACGCCGCCATGATTGCCTGGGCCGGGGTGGAAAAAATTAAAAACGGTGATGCCAGCGGGCTTGATTTCGCCCCCCGGCCACGCTGGCCGCTGGACCCGGATGCGCCCCGGGCGGTTGGGGCGGGGGTAAAAGCTTGAAGACTGTGGGCGCGGGGGTAAAGGCTTAAATCCCTTAAGCCACTTGCGGGTAAGTGGTTATCACCTTTAGATTAGGTTCTCTTGGAAAGGGCAATTAAATGCAAAAAATAGGTGTTATCGGTGCGGGCTCTTGGGGAACGGCAATGGCCATTGCGGCTGGTAGGGCCGGACGCAAGGTTTCCATCTGGGCGTTTGAAGCCGACGTAGTAAACGAAATAAACGAAACCCACGAAAACAAGACATTCCTATCCGGCATCAAACTCGACCCCGCTATAACCGCCACCACCGACATAGGCGAGGTGCTTGATGTTGATGCGGTGCTGATGGTCGCCCCGGCCCAGCACGTTCGCGCCGTGTGCGAAATGGCAAAAGACAGTTGGAAGCCGGGCACGCCCATAATTCTTTGTTCCAAGGGCGTGGAAAAAAATACGCTTTTATTAATGAGCGAAATTGCCAAAGAAATATTAGGCG
>DAOWFT010000115.1 GCA_030637845.1 Thalassospiraceae bacterium | reverse complement strand
GAAAACCTGCTTGAATCAGAACTATTCGGACACGAAAAGGGGGCATTTACCGGCGCCATAGCAAGGCGCATAGGCAAATTTGAAGAATCTTCCGGCGGCACTCTTTTGCTCGACGAAATAAGCGAAATGGATGTGCGCCTACAGGCCAAGTTGCTCCGGGCAATTCAGGAACGTGAAATTGATCGTGTCGGCAGCAACAAGCCGGTCAAAATCGATGTTCGCATTCTCGCAACCTCAAATCGCAACATGGAAGACGAAGTGGCAAAAGGAACCTTTCGCGAGGATCTTTATTTCCGCCTTAATGTAATTAGCATTGATATCCCAGCCTTAAACGAAAGGCCGGACGATATAGTGGCGCTGGCCCGTCATTTTGCGGCTAAATATTCAGAAGCCAACGGCATCGCCGCCAAGCCAATAACCAAGGAAGCAATAAATAAACTGCTTTCATGCCCATGGCCGGGAAATGTTCGCGAGTTGGAAAATGCAATTCACCGCGCCGTACTGCTTACCACTGGTGATGAAATTGATGAAAACTCAATACTTGCCGGTGAGGGCCCGCAAAGCACCGGCCAAGCCAAAAATCAAGCCAATGCAAGCGAAGGTGCAGATGTTTCCGCCAGTAGTGCCGACCTTGTCGGCAGATCGGTGGCCGAGGTTGAGCGCGACCTCATTATCAATACCCTGAGCCACTGCCTTGGTAACAGAACACATGCCGCCACCATTCTTGGCATCTCAATTCGCACACTAAGAAATAAATTAAAGCAATATTCGCAGGACGGCTTCTCGGTACCGGGACCAGGCGGCGATAGCGAACATTCAATCGCCTGAACAACCCCACCCGTCAGGTGAACCACTAGAAAGCGGTTTAAGAAAAATATGGCCGAAGAAAACACCGGAACAGCCGTAGCGACAGCATCTGAAAACGTTGCGCAGACAATATTGATGAAGATCGCCAAGCGTGGTGACATCATGATGGCGCTGGGCGTTGTCGGTATTCTGGTTGTGCTCATACTTCCACTGCCAAAATGGATGCTTGATGCCGGGCTTGCATTTTCCATCACCGTTTCCGTTCTTATTCTTATGACATCGCTTTTCGTTGAAAAGCCGCTGCAATTTAATACCTTCCCTACGGTTTTGTTGCTGGCGACAATGATTAGGCTGTCGCTGAACCTTGCTTCAACCAGGTTGATACTTTCCGACGGACACACCGGAACCAATGCTGCGGGCAGCGTTATTGAAGCCTTCGGCGGGTTCGTTATGAGCGGTAATTTTGTAATTGGTATTATCGTTTTTGCCATTCTGGTTATTGTTAACTTTGTCGTCATTACCAAGGGCTCGGGGCGTATCGCCGAGGTTTCAGCCCGCTTTACCTTAGATGCCATGCCCGGCAAACAAATGGCCATTGATGCCGATTTATCAACCGGACTTATTGGCGAAGAAGAGGCCCGGGCACGGAGAAAAGAGCTCGAAGACGAAAGCAATTTTTTCGGGTCCATGGATGGTGCGGCAAAGTTTGTTCGCGGCGATGCCATAGCCGGGCTACTTATTACATTTATCAATGTAATCGGTGGAATGATTATTGGCGTTGCCCAGCATGACATGACGTTTACCCAAGCCGCCAATAACTATACCGCGTTAACCGTTGGTGACGGTCTGGTAACCCAAATACCGGCGCTGGTGGTTTCGACCTCAGCCGGTATGATGGTAACCAAGGCGGGCGTAACCGGGGCCACCGAGAAGGCGCTATTCAAGCAATTGGGTGGACAGCCCCGCGCCATGGCGGTTAGTTCTTTTCTGCTTTTCTCGCTGGCGCTTTTGCCCGGCATTCCCATGCTTCCATTTGTGATACTTGGGGCTTTAACCGGTGGCACGGCCATCGCGGTTAATCGCACACAGGAAATTGACCGGGCCAAGGAAGAGGAGGCCCTGCAAAAAGCCGAGATTGCAGATGAAGAGGCCGTACCGGAGGAGCCCATAGCAACCGCGCTTAAAATCGATATGCTGCGCCTTGAGCTTGGCTACGGTTTGTTGTCGCTTATCAATAACCCACAGGAAGGAAAGCGCCTTACCGATCAAATTAAATCGCTAAGACGGCAAATTGCTTCGGACATGGGTTTTGTCATGCCGTCTGTTCGAATACAAGACAACATGCAGCTTGAACCCAATACCTATGTTATTCGTTCCAAGGAAATTGAAACCGGGCGCGGCGATCTGAGGCCGAATATGTTGCTGGTTATGGATCCCCGTGGCGAGGAAATAACCCTTCCCGGAGAAGCAACCAAGGAACCCACATTTGGTTTGCCCGCCATGTGGATTGATAAACAAAACCGCGAAGAGGCATTGTTCCGTGGATATACCGTTGTCGACCCGGCAACCGTGATTACCACCCATATTACCGAATCAATAAAAGACAATATGCCGGAATTGCTGTCATACGCAGAAACAAGAAAGCTCATTGATGAAATGAGCGAAGAACAGAAAAAACTATCAGAAGACATCGTGCCGTCGCAGATTTCTTTGGGTGGCATTCAGCGAGTATTGCAAAACCTTCTATCTGAACGCGTGTCAATTCGCGATCTGCCGACAATTTTAGAAGGAATATCCGAAGCCTGCGGCATGACACGAAACGTGACCCTTATTACCGAGCATGTTCGTGCCCGTCTATCCAGACAGATAAGCGATATGAACTCCAACGAAAATGGCCTTATTGTTTTGATGTCGCTGTCGCCTGAATGGGAGCAAGAATTTGCCGAAGCATTGGTAGGCACCGGCGATGATCGTCAGCTTTCACTGGCACCAACAAAGCTACAGGAATTCATTTCCCAGCTTCGCAATGGCTATGAACGCCAAGCAATGATGGGGGAAACCCCGGTTCTGCTGACCAGCCCCGGTGTCAGGCCGTACGTTAGATCAATAATTGAAAGGTTCCGCCCCAGCACGGTTGTGATGAGCCAGAACGAAATACATCCAAAGGCCAAGATTAAAACCGTTGGTCAGGTATAAGGTGACGGGATCATGACAACAAAAGTTGCGCCCAGCCCAGCCCAGCGTACCAAGGGAAAAAATATTATTGCCATAGCATCAGGAAAAGGTGGTGTTGGCAAAACCTGGCTCGCCATTACCCTGGCCCACGCCATAACCAACAAAGAACGCAAGGTTTTGTTGTTTGATGGCGACCTTGGCCTTGCCAATCTCGACATCCAGTTAGGGCTAATGCCAAAGCAAGACCTGGGCTCGGTTGTGGCCGGCCGGCTTACACTTAATCAGGCGGTAATACCGTTTCCCGCAGGTGGATTTGATATTATCGCCGGAAGATCTGGCTCCGGCGGCCTTGCCAATGTGCCGCCGTCACGCCTGCAAATGTTGAGCGAGGACTTGACCCTTTTAGCGCAGGCCTACGATAAGATAATTATTGATCTCGGCGCAGGGGTTGAGCGAACCGTACGCCAGCTTACCTCTAATGTGGGAACGGTTATCGTGCTGGCAACCGATGAGCCGACTTCGCTGACCGATGCCTATGCCTTCATCAAGGTAACGCACATGGAAAGACCTAATCTTGATATTCGTATTGTTATAAATGCGGCCAATTCAACCCGCGAGGGGGAACGTACCTATAATACCCTGCTAAAGGCCTGCGAGGGGTTCTTGAAAATTTCCCCTCCTCTTTTGGGTGTCATCCGCCGCGATGACAAGGTTCGCGAAGCCATTAAAAACCAGACCCCGCTATTAACCCGCTATCCCAATTCGGAAGCTGCACAAGATGTGGAAAATATAGCCAAATTCCTAGTAAAATAGACCCCCATACCATTAGTTAAGTTCCATTAGTCAAGTTACAATGAGGGGCCATGACAACTGTTTTGCCACCACCACCACCGACACCGCCCCCATCAGGAGGGGTACCAAATGCGGCTACTCTTGTGACCCCATCGTCAGAGGTGGCCGCCCTTGCCCGGGGGGCAAACATTGAAGGCGTGGTGCAGGCCGTTCTTGGCAAAAACCAGATACAGGTACAAACGGTTTTGGGAACGTTAACGCTGCAAACCACAACCAGTGTCCCCGTTAATTCGGTCATATCATTGGTGCTAAGTCAGTTACAGCCACAGCAGGTGCTACAAATCACCAGCCTTAACGGCGTCCCTCTTTCCGGAAATAATACAGGGGCCAGCGCCAACCCATTAAATGCAACAACAACCGGCGCTGCGGCACCCGCGTCTACTCAAACCGTTGCGCCCGGCACACAGGCATCGGCTACACTGCTGCGTCCTGCTAGCGGAACAATACAAACCTCACCCGGGGGGCAAACACCGACCACTCAAACAACAACGCCAACCATGGGCCCGGCAGCAGGAACAGCGGGCCAAACAACAGCTCAGGCAGCCGCGACAAGCACGGGGACGGCTTCGCCAACCTCGCCAGCTCCCGGGCAAACCCATGGGCAGGCGGCAGGCGCTAAAATAGCCATGGGGTCGGCAGCGGGGTCGGCAGCGGGGCAACCGGCGACAGGCAGCGCAGCCACAGGCACACCCAGCAGCGCCAATGCCCCCACATCAGCCGGCACTTTAGCACAGCCGGCACCCGCCACTACCGCCACCGGGGCGGCGACGGGCAATATACAAACCGGCACAAATGCCAAAGCCGGAAATGTGACAATACCTTCCGGAACGCGCTTTAACGTAAATGTGGTAAAAATAGATACCCCCACAAGCACCCCCGTGGTCCAAAGCGCACCATCATCGGGTGCGGGCCCGGCGACAAATACAGCAACAAATACTGGTGCCGTTTTAACGCTGGCACGGGGGGTGGTTATGACCGGTACGGTTACGGGACAGACCGCATCCGGTCAGCCGATAATACAGCTGCCATCGGCAACCATTGCCCTTGATGTTCAGGGAAAGCTGGTTGTGGGTAGCAAAATAACCATTGAAGTAACCGCCAACGCCCAAGTTCCGAAACAGACAACCGCGGCAAATGCGCTGATACAGGCGGGCGGACACGAAACATTTGTTAAATCAAATAGCTGGGGCTCGCTTAACGAAGCCCTCAGGGCTATCGAACTTGCTGATCCCGGGCGATTTAATCAAATAATACAAAACGTGATACCGCAAGTCGGAAGCAAACTTTCATCGCAGATACTTTTTTTTATCTCCGCCCTGCGTAGCGGTGATGTCAGAAGCTGGCTGGGGGAAGCCCCCGTCCGCCTGATAGAGCGCGAACGCCCCGGGCTACTTAGCCGTATTGGCAGCGAATTTCAGGCCATGGGCAAACTTGCCGATGACCCCTCTGGTGGGGACTGGCGCATGGCAATGATACCCATTTATCACGGCGAAAGAGTGGATAGAATAAGGCTATATCAACGCAATGCCCGTGATAAAAATGAAGATAGCGATGACGGAAAGAGGTTTGTTCTTGATTTTGATTTATCAAAACTTGGTCACATACAAATAGACGGGTTGGTAAAATCTGACTCATCCAAGGTTGATGTAATTATTCGCACCGAGAAATCCCTGGGCCAAAAAGCACAAATGGAAATTGCCCAAATATATAACGAAGCTGCCGAACTTACCGGCATAGGGGGCGGGATTGCATTTCAGTCATCGCCCGGTAATTTTGTCGAGTTCCCATCGGCAACCGAAAACACAGACCACGACGGACTGATTGTCTGAAGGATTTATAAAAATGGATATTACTGCCAGAAGAAATACTCTCGAGTGCACCTCCAACCCCGATAGCGGGATTGACTACATGGTCAATATAGAAGGACACATTGATAAGGAAGGTGCGACCAGAACCGTTGTGTTGCTAAGGTATGTTCCCGACAAACTTGTCCTTGATGCGGGGTCGTTTGGCGTTTATTTGGATAAACTAGGTGATGTAGGATGGAATGTTCCGGAAGATCTTGCGGTCACAATTATTTCAGACATTAACAATGAACTGGTTCCGCGCTGGGTACGAATATCGGTAAGCGCGCCAGACCTTGCCCACCCGGCGGTTGATACCCACGGCGTAGTGTTGGAAGACCGCCAGCCAAAATGGGACAACTCAGGACTTTTGTCGCGCCTAAAACAAATTTGATTTTATTTTGATTGTTTAAGCGCGCTTTTTTGAGGTGCGCCTGTTTGCGGCTTCACGGATGCGGCTGCGGTGCATGGAAAGACCAACTTCATCAAGCACCGCTTGCTCAAGCCGATTTTGTTCCTGACGTTCGCGCTGTTCGCGGTTTCGCTGAACGGTTTCATATTTTTTAAGATCGCGATAAGATTCAGCCAGTTCTTCGCGGGCACCAAGAATTACGTGGCTCATTTGCGCCAGTGAATCCTGAAGGTTTTCCCGCCTCTGAATTGTCTGCTTGGCAAAATTAGCATAAGCCAGACCGCCTTCGGACGGGTTTTCGGCAGCTGATTTTTGCTCAATTACCAATTGTTCTTCGAGGTTGGTAATTTGTGCGCGAAGTTCGTCTTCGAGGTGTTGCAGCTCGGCCAGCTTGCGCCTTTTTTCATCCACGTTCCATTCGTGGAGACGAATAAGATTTTTAATATTGGCCGCCAGTTTTCAAGCCCTCTTAACAAATTGCTCCGTCTTTTGACGGTTATATTATGTACACAAAATTGTTACCTGATGAGCATGAACAAAATGCTAACTCCTGCTATTTATTCACCGGAGACATCATTTTTTTTCAGGATCTTGTTCTGTTTTTTGTTCAGGCGCTGGCTGGGGAACCAGTTGAGGCTGTTCTTGCGGCACCGGCATCACCTGATCCATTAACACGCCTGGGGCTGCCTGTGGGGCGGCCTGCGGGGCTTGTGGTACTACTTGTGCTGCCTGTGGGGCTGGCGCGTGTGAGGCTGGTGGAGCTGGCGCCGGGGGCGGTGAGGCTGGCGTGGCCGGCTGTGGCGGCAACGCCGGATCAGGCATATCCAATACTTTGGCCAACATGGAATAGCTTTGGGCAAGATCGGTATGATCTGACTTTTTCTGAGCCAAAAATTCATCCAGACCGGCGTGATAATGAATGGCCTCATCAACGGCCGGGTCGGTACCCATTCGATATGCACCCAGACGGATAAGTTCCGCCATGTCATCATATGACGCCATTAATTTCTTGGCCCGGTCAACCAGTGCATTTTCTTCTGCCGTGTTGCAATCGGGCATGGTTCGGGAAATGCTTTTCAATATATTTATCGCCGGATGATGACCGCGCTCAGCAATGGCCCTATCCAAAACAACGTGACCATCAATAATTCCCCGCACCGCATCGGCGACCGGTTCGTTATGATCGTCGCCTTCAACCAGAACCGTGAACAGGCCGGTTATGGTTCCCTGACCCTCGATACCGGGGCCGGCGCGTTCCAGCAGACGCGGCAATTCTGAAAACACCGATGGGGTATATCCCTTGCTGGCGGGTGGCTCACCCACCGATAGCGCTATTTCACGCTGGGCCATGGCAAAGCGGGTAATACTATCCATCAGACAAAGATCATCTTTGTTTTGATCGCGAAAATACTCTGCAACCGCAAGGGTGGTATATGCCGCCTGACGACGCACCAACGGTGGCTCGTCCGATGTGGCCACCACTACCACCGAGCGATTCATGCCTTCTTCGCCAAGGTCGTCTTCGATAAACTCGCGGGCTTCGCGACCGCGTTCACCAATCATTCCAATTACACTTACCTCGGCGCTGGTATGGCGGGCCATCATCGAAAGCAGCGATGACTTACCAACGCCGGAACCTGAAAAAATACCCATGCGTTGACCTTTGCATACGGTCAAAAACGCGTTCATGGCACGGATGCCGAGATTTATTTTACCGCTAACCCGCCTGCGCATTTGTGCCGGTGGCGGTTGGTTTTGCACCGGGTAACCGACTTTACCGCTTGCAAGCGGGCCTTTGCCATCTATGGGTTCGCCAAAGGCGTTTACCACACGGCCAAGCCACCCTTCGTTGGGGTAAATTATAGGCTCGCTCGAGCCGACCTCAACCTTGCAACCCAAGCCGACGCCGATAAGCGGGCCAAACGGCATTAGCAATGCCCTGTCGTCCTTGAAACCAACAACTTCGCAGGCAATTATTTTTCCACCGCGGGCAACAATGTGACAGTGATCGCCAATGGAGAAGCTTCCCTCCACGCCCTCTACCTCAACCATCATGCCGACAACGCCTGCGACCTGACCAAACACCTGAAAATCAGGCAGGCGCTCAACCTCGTTTATGATGTTATTGATAAATACTGCCACTGCATTTTCCTATAATGCCCCCTATCTATGGGGCCGCCTGAGCCACTTTCCAAGAATCAGGCCCTAAAATATGCCTCATAACCATAGCAAAAGGGTGTCCAAATGGCCTAAATCCCGCTCATTTTAGACTTTATTTTTGCCTATTACACTCCGCCAAATATAAAAAACCCACCAATTTAGCCAAAAACTCTAAAAATAGGGCAAAAAATCCAAAAAAACACTATCACTTGGCATCTTGTATGATACCTCTACTACATCTATGGTTAACGCAGGGTATATATAGGGAGCAGATTACAATGCGGGTTCTTCTAGTAGAAGACGATCCAGTCATGGCTAAGAGCGTTGAATTAATGCTTAAATCAACCGGTATGGTGGTCGATACCACCGACATGGGTGAGGACGGCCTCGAAATCGGCAAGTTGTACGATTACGACATAATTATTCTCGATCTTATGTTGCCGGACATGGATGGCCTTGAGGTATTGAGGCGTCTTCGTGATGCACGGGTCGAAACACCGGTTCTTATTCTTTCCGGCCTTACGGAATCGGAAATGAAAGTAAAGGGATTGGGCAGCGGGGCAGATGATTACCTGACCAAGCCGTTCGATAAAAACGAATTGCTTGCTCGTATACAGGCAATCGTCCGGCGCAGCCAAGGGCACGCCCAATCAATAATCCGGACCGGCAGGCTTGCGGTTAATCTCGACGCCAACACAGTAGAAGTTGGCGGACAGACTATTCATCTCACCGGCAAGGAATACGGTATCCTTGAATTGCTATCGCTGCGCAAGGGAACGACGCTGACCAAGGAAATGTTCCTTAATCACCTTTATGGTGGAATGGACGAACCGGAACTTAAAATCATCGACGTATTCATATGCAAGCTTCGCAAAAAGCTATCCGAAGCAACGGATGGTGAAAACTACATCGAAACAGTTTGGGGGCGCGGCTATGTTTTGCGTGACCCCGATGAACAGGCACCAGAGATGCGAGAAGCAAGCGCCTGATAATTCAGCCCTGTTTTAAAAAATAAAAACGCGCTCTCTTCTTACGGGGGCGCGTTTTTTGTTGCTTTAATTAAGCTATTATTTTTTGGTGATAAAGTTCGCAACATACCCCGCCAATCCCTCAACCGGAAGTATCGTGCTGCAAAGGCCAGCCGTTGCCACCGCGCCGGGCATTCCCCAAACAACACTGGTTTTTTCATCCTGCGCAACAACCGTTCCGCCAGCGTCAACTATCGCCTTAGACCCCTTCTCGCCGTCATTGCCCATACCGGTAAGTATTACGGCAATAATCCGCGGGCCAAATACCTTGACCACACTTCTAAACATGGGATCAACCGCAGGCCGACAAAAATTTTCCGGGGGGTTCTGGTTTATGCGCACAACTCGATCTGGGCCCTTTTGTTCCACAACCATGTGAAAATCACCTGGCGCCAACAATATTTTCCCGGCCTCAAGACGATCTCCGTCTTCGGCTTCCTTGCATTCCCATCCGCTCATGCGGGTAATATGCTCGGCCAGAATAGTGGTAAAGGTAGCCGGCATATGCTGTGTTATTACAACCGGGACGTTGATGGTTTTAGGCAGGGCCTTTAAAAACGCGAACAGTGCCTGGGGGCCGCCGGTGGAGCTACCTACGGCAAGCACATCTGGCTTCATAATTCCCGGTTTGCGCAGATCTACCTTTGAAGGATCGCGCAATTCCCAACGAGCTGGGATTTCCGATTTCGCCGCGGGTGCTGCTGTTTTTTTACCGCCAACCTTAGCGGCAGGGGTTGGGGCATCTTTGCGCTCCGATACCGTTCCCCCCATTTGCTGACGACGAAGCGCGCCAAGGCTTTTAACCCTTTCCAATAAATCACGGCGAAAATCATTTTCTCCGCTAATTTCACGTGAGGTTGATGGCTTGGGCACATAATCGGTAGCGCCCATACTTAGCGCCTTGATGCTGACTTCGGCATTTCGTGCCGTAAGTGTGGATGCCATAATTATTTTTACGGTTTTATCGATTGCAATTAGCTTGGGCAGCGCGGTCAAGCCATCCATTACCGGCATTTCAATATCAAGAATGATTACATCAACAAGATTGCGTTCAAGATTGTTTACCGCTATCTGGCCATTGCCGGCAGTTGCTACCACGCTAACGTATTTGTCGGATTCAAGCATTCTGGTAATAAGACCGCGGATAACAGCAGAATCATCAACCACCATTACCTGAATTGGGCCTGAGGCCTCTGCGCTGTTGGCTGTAGCCGCCACTTACTGTTCCAGTATCCAGAGATTTAATTGAAACACTCTACTGCATTTATATGCAGGTAGTTATATTTTATAAAAGACCAACCTGTGAGAATTTAGCTTGAATAATATCGCTATCAAACGGCTTCATTATATATTCGTTGGCACCGGCTTCTATTGCTTCTTGAATATGTTCAATATCGTTTTCTGTGGTGCAAAAAACAACTATTGGCTTATCGCCACCGGGCAATGCGCGTAATTGGCGAAGAAAATCAATCCCGCTCATTACCGGCATATTCCAATCAAGCAGAACCGCATCTGGCATTCCGGCCTTGCAGGAATCTACTGCCTGCTGTCCGTCGGCTGCCTCGCTGGTTTTAAATTCAAGATCCGTCAGTATTTTTTTCGCAACCATGCGAATAACTTTTGAATCGTCGACTATCAAACAAGATTTCATATCAAAACACCGTAAGCTTAATATTCGAGGTCAAAATAGGCACCCCCATACTGTATTATGGCCTATCTGCTGACAGGCATTACCCCATCATTAATAGGGTATTATTGGGTAAAAAAGAACCCCTTTCAGCATATGGAAATAAGGTGCGCAAAAAGGCTAGGGAACGCCTAGATGGTTACACTGGCAACGGTTTGAGCCAAGGAACGCACCAATTCATCGCGGTCGGCCTTGGCCACATAGTCTTTAAAACCAGCACTTTTGCCGCGCTCAAAATCTTCGTCGGTGGTTCTGGCCGAAAGTGCGACCATGGGTATTTCGCCCCAGCGCTGGTCTTTCTGGACCTCGCCAGCGAACTGGAACCCGTCCATTACCGGCATTTCAATATCACTTATAATTACATCGAAGACTATTCCGCGTTCGCGCAATGCCAATGCCTCGGTCGCTGATTCTACGGTGGTAACCTTGAACCCTGCAACCGAAAGGATGGGCGAAAGAAGGTTGCGGAAAAACTGGCTGTCATCAACCAGTAACGCACGCTTACCTTGAATATTTCCGCCGCCATCTCCAGAGCCGAACCAATCAGAGAATGCCTTTGTCAGATAGAACCCTGCATCAATAACATCGGTGGCGCGGCCATCAATCACCGCTGATCCGATCAAGCCATCGTGCTCTGATGAAATTTCTATTTTTAGGCGGTCTTCAACAATGTCGACAATGTCATCAACTACCAAACCCATGGAGCGATCTTTTTCTGAAAACACCAGAACTGCCTGTCGGCCTTCGGCTTTCCATTCATGGCCTGAATTGAACGGTATTAGCGGCATAAGCTGACCGCGATACTGAACCATACGTTCACCATGTGAAATCTCAACATCGGCCATATCAATTTCTTCAAGCCGGGCAATAAGCGCCAATGGAACAGCTTTTAATTCGTTACCACCGGCACGGAATATAAGCATTGATGCACGTTCATCGGCCTCGGCTGAGACATCTTTTGTCTGGGTTTCGGCGGCTTCACCACCAGCGGAATCACCGGTTGATGCGGCAATGCCATTGGGGTCAATGATCATTATGACCGATCCATCGCCAAGGATGGTGTTGCCTGAATAAAAAGGAATATCGCGCAATACCGGAGATGTGGGTTTAACCACGATTTCCTCTGTATCAAAAACGCGGTCCACAATAATGCCGAATGTATATGTGCCGACCTGGGTAACGATGATGAACATTTCCTCATCGCTGTGAAGGTCCCTGTCTTTCGGGCTGGAAAGTTTCAACAAATCGCCAAGATGGACCAATGGCAGCAAACGGTTGCGCAGGCGCAGGACCGGGCTTTCATTGATTATTTCAATATTGAATTCAGACCTGCTTGAAGCGCGAACCAGTTCCAGAACGCTAATCTGCGGAACGGCAAACTTTTCGCCACAGCTTTCAACTATAAGCCCGGAAACAATAGCCAGAGTAAGCGGGATTTTAATGGTGAATGTTGTGCCGACGCCTTCGGTTGATTTCAATTCAATCGCACCGCCAATTTTTTCAATATTGGTACGAACCACATCCATACCAACGCCGCGACCCGATACACTGGTCACCGCCGCAGCGGTTGAGAAACCGGCCTTGAAGATAAACTGCTGGATCTGGGTATCGGTCATGCTTTCAAGTTCGGCATCGGTGACTAGGCCATTTTCCAAGCATTTTTCGCGAATGCGATCCATGTTCAGGCCTTTGCCATCGTCACGAATCTGGATAATTATGTGGCCACCTTCATGATAGGCATCCAATACGATTACGCCGGTTTCAGGCTTGCCCGCGGCTAAGCGGTCTGCCGTGACTTCAAGTCCGTGATCGGCGGAATTGCGAACCATGTGGGTTAGCGGGTCTTTAATAAGGTCGAGAACCTGACGATCAAGTTCGGTTTCCGCACCTAACATTTGCAGATCAATTTTCTTGCCCGTTTCAATGGCCAGATCGCGGACAATACGTGGCAGTTTTGACCATGCGTTACCGATGGGTTGCATGCGGGTTTTCATCACCCCTTCTTGTAGCTCGGAGGTAATATGACTTAGACGCTGAATTGGAACGATAAATTCGCTGTCTTCGTAACCACGTGCCATCTGCAATAACTGATTGCGGGTAAGCACCATTTCGGAAACCAGCGTCATCAGGTTTTCCAGCACATCAACGTTAACGCGAAGGGTGGCCGCAACGGCAACGCTTTCGCCGGTTTTGGCCGGGGTTGCTTTTTTGGCTGGTGCCGCAGCGGCTGCGGGCGCAGCTGGAACCGCCGCCTCTGTCTTGGGCTTGTCTGCGCCCATCTCGGCAGCATTTTCAATATGCATTTCTGCGTCGGTTGCAGCTTTCACGCCGGCTGCTGTTGCGGCCTCGACCTCGGCCATGAGCTCAGCCGCTATGGGTGCGCCAAATTCGTTGGTGGTGGGTGTGGCATCAGCGGTGTCTTCACCATCTGATTCCGCAGCATTTTCAATGTGCATTTCTGCGTCGGTGGCGGCTTTGATGCCTGCGGCAGATGCGGCCTCAACCTCGGCCATAAGTTCAGCCGCTATGGGTGCGCCAAATTCGTTGGTGGTTGGTGCGGCGTCAGCTGCAGGAGCCGCCGGTGCTTCGGCGGGTGCCTGAGCAGGTGCAGTTTCGCCGGAAGCCAGCGCATTAAGATCTGCGATCAGCGCTTTATCATCACCCTCTGGCTCAAGACCTGTTTCGGCAAGCTCTTCGACCAATGCTCTAATTTTATCGATACATTTAAGGACAAGGCTCACCGCATGGGAATCAACGTTCAAATCTCCGCCGCGGAATTTATCGAGAACGTTCTCACCCGCATGGGCAACAGATTCAAGCCGTGGTAAGCCTAAAAATCCGCAGGTGCCCTTAACCGTATGGACAAGACGGAATATGTTGCCAAGGATTTCCTGATTGCTCGGGTCTTTTTCAAATTCGACCAGCTGCATATCGACAGCTTCGATGCTTTCCGATGTTTCGGTTATGAACTCACTCAGCAGGTCATCCATTTGTATTTTCTCTCCAACTTAACTTTGAAATAGTGTGTATGTAGTAGCTTAGGTGGGCCACAAAGATATTAGCGTTTGAAACCCAAACATCCAATTTTTTTTAATACTTTCATGGCCAAAGGCGATATTTAGGTAAAATAATCGTGATTTGAGGCGGTCATTACCCCGCATATGCTAATAAATTGAAATATTCATTAACTGGCTGATATCAAGCATTTTTTTGCAATTGCTGAAAAATTATGCGGGAATAATGGCTGCCAGCCTTATTTCCCCGGCGGTTTCACGGCTGCATTCCAGCTCTCCGCCCAAATATCCCACCAATAAATTTGTAAAATGGGCATGAACCGTTCTTGCGCTCAGCTCTTCGGTGCTTACATCAGGTCTCATGGCGGCCTCGACTTCCGGGCTCAGCGATGCCCGCTCACCAGTTGCCACAACCGCAAACCCCACCGCACCATCGGGATGATGAATGCCGACAGCTATGCTGCCACCACGGGGAAGGGCATCGGCTGCCATCAAAATAATCCCCAGCAGCACCCTGCCCTCGTCTATATCAAGGCGAGCTTCATCTGTGTGATCTGGCCAATCAAGACTTACCTTGCCGCCGTCCAAATAATTTTGACTGAGGTCACAAAGTTCCGCCAGCGATATAGATCCATCAGCCCCACCACCGGAACCAAAAACGATACGAAAAAAGGAAAGCTTGCGAACAGATTGTCCGGCACTGGCGTCAACCAGAGACATTGCCTCTTGGTCTAACGCGGCGGCGTTATCTTTTATTAATTCGATTCCGGCATTTACCGCGCTGACGCTGCCAGCTAAATCGTGACAAATTCTTGAGACCACCAACTGGGAAACTTTGATATCTATGTTCATTACTTTGACCCTTAAGGTGGTCTTTGGGGTGATGGTTGAAAGGGCCTAGCCCCCGATAATATCCCGGGCCACTGCCTGCACCGTGGGGCTTCCTTCGGGGTTACCGGAAAGGGCCTGTGAACGGCTTATAACCTCGGCTTTTACGGCTTCTGGGTCCAGGGGGATATTCTTGAGCATAACCGCCAAAACGGCCTCTATGGCCATTACGTGGGCAGCAATAGTTTCGACCTCTTCGGCTCTTTGATTGACGCTGGTTCCCACGGTAGAAAGCTCGCCGGCAAAACCTGCCAGGCTTTCTTTAAGATTGCTCATTTGATTGAAGAAGTCAGACTGCTCGAGCGTTTTAATAAAGTTATCGGCAATGGCATTTTCAGAACCTGAATTGGCGCCGCTTTCGAAATTAATTTTTCCACTTACGGCTTTGTTGCTCATTATTGAACTCTCCCCCTAATTGTCGTGCTTTTATGTCTTAATTTTCCCGCCAACAATCATACTCATACCGACAAGTGGCGACAAGGGCCATGAGCTATACCGGCACTATAATTGGAAACTTTATTATATATTCAAAACAACACCCCTGCAGGCTATGTGCATACAGGGGTGTTGGTGTTTCAGATTATTGGTGTTGCTTTAATGGGTTACATTGGCTGCGATATGGTAAAGGCACCTCGAATATCACCAGCCTTGTAACCGCGCGCCTTGTCATCTGGATACATGGCATTTAGCGCTTCCTCCACCTTGGGCGGAACTTTTTCTCCGTGGCAGGCGAGGCATGGTTTTGCCGCAGTTGGTATGGCCTTCATATAGCGAAACTCACCATCTACAACTTGGTAAACCTCCATCTTGGTCGGGTCATCGCCCGCTGCCTTGCGCTTATCAAAATATTCGAGAACCCGCGTTTCCCACGCATCGGGGGCATTGTTTTGATTGCGTAATTTCAGGCTGGTGCGGGCAACACGCCAGCCTTTTTTCTCTGAAATACTTGCGGCAATTGCCGGTGCCTCAATATTGCATGTTTTAATGGCGTTTACCGGCCCGCCTGCCTTGATGGCGGCGACAAGCTCTCCTTTAAGGGCGCCAAAAAATTCTTTTACCGCAACCCTGCTCTCTCCTGCTCTAGCGGCTGGATCGCCCGCCGCTTCGGCATTTACCGATACCAGCAACGCAGTTGCGGCAATGATGTATGCTAATTTCATATTGGATGACTCCCTATGGATTGTTTATTTATCCTGCACTTCATAACTTCATAATTGAACGCCCACCCATCAAATTCAACGCATAAGAAAACTGTGCAACATGGCAATTCCACAGTTTTTTAATATATTATCCAAAACAACAAAAGGGGCCCGCTAACGAGCCCCCCTTGGTTTTCTTAAAAAAACGACGGATGGTTAAAAGCTAAGTTGCTGGGCGCGAACCACCTGCGGCAAGGCACGGATTTCGTCCATAACCGCATCGTCGATTAATTGGTCCACCTCTATTAATGCAATGGCGTCAGAGCCCACATCGGCCCGGCCAAGGTTAAATGTGGCAATGTTGATTTTAGAATTACCCAAGATCATCCCTAACGATCCAATAAAGCCGGGCTTGTCGCGGTTGGTTATGAAAAGCATATTTTCACCCAACTTTGCATCCATCGGGATGCCCTTGATTTCAACAATGCGCGGCTCGGCACCGGCAAACAGGGTTCCGGCAATGGTCCGGGTCTGGGCCTCGGTGGTGACCGTCAGACGGATCATGGTCTGATAGGCACCGGCGCGCTCATGCTTGACCTCGGTAATGTCTATGTCGCGGTCCTTGGCCACAACCGGGGCCGATACCATGTTCACGCTTTCCAAAAGCGGGGTCAAAATACCCGCCAGAATAACCGCGGTTATGGGCTTGGTGTTTAGCTCCGCGCATTGGCCTTCGTATTCGATGGTGACGGATTTTATGCCCGAGCGGGTAAGCTGGCCGGCGAAGCTGCCCATTTGCTCGGCCAGTTTGAGATAAGGTTTTAGCCGGGGTGCTTCTTCGGCTGTAACCGATGGCATATTAAGCGCGTTTTCTACCGCGCCGGTAAGCAGATAATCGGAAATCTGCTCGGCAATCTGAACGGCAACATTTTCCTGCGCTTCTGATGTGCTGGCCCCTAGGTGCGGGGTGCAGACAACATTTTCCATCCCGAACAATGCATTGTCGGTGGCCGGTTCATTTTCGAACACGTCCAATGCCGCGCCGGCAACATGGCCGCTATCCAGCGCGTCCTTTAATGCCGCTTCATCGACCAAACCACCCCGGGCACAGTTAATAATACGAACGCCTTTTTTCATCTTGGCGATAGCATCGGCGTTTACAATATTTCGCGTCGCGTCGGTCAATGGTGTGTGCAGGGTCAGAAAATCTATCCGGGCGAACAATTCATCCAGCTCGACCTTTTCCACGCCCAGATCAATTGCGCGTTCAGAGCTGAGGTACGGATCAAACGCTATTACCTTCATCTTCAGGCCTTGGGCGCGGTCAGCAACGACCGAGCCAATATTGCCACAACCAATAAGGCCAAGGGTCTTACCCATAAGCTCGACCCCCATAAAGCGGGTTTTTTCCCACTTGCCGGCATGGCTGGATGCGTTGGCCGCCGGTATATCGCGGGCGACTGACATCATCATGGCAATGGCGTGTTCGGCGGTGGTGATGGCGTTACCAAATGGGGTGTTCATAACCACGATGCCGGCGGCAGTCGCTGCGTGAATATCGATGTTATCAACCCCGATACCGGCCCGGCCGATTACCTTCAGGTTGTTGGCAGAGGCAATTATATCAGCGGTGGCCTTGGTTGATGAACGAATGGCAAGGCCGTCGTATTCACCAATTTTTGCTTTTAATTCATCGGGCTTTAATCCGGTGATTACATCGACCTCAACTCCGCGTTCGATAAAAATTGCTTCGGCCCGGGGGCTCATTTTGTCGGAAATAAGTACTTTTGGCATTTGCTTGTTCTCCTTGAATTAACTATCGGCAATGACTGTGGCAAATGCCCAGTCGAGCCACGGAAGCAGTGCTTCGATATCTGATGTTTCAATGGTGGCCCCGGCCCAGATGCGAAGCCCGGCAGGCGCGTCGCGATAGCCGCCGATGTCATAGGCGATACCTTCTGCGTCCAAAAGCTTTACCATCTGTTTTAAGCCCGCGGCCTGTGCATCGTCATCAAGGCTTAAGAACTTTTCATTCACCACCTTGAGGCAGACAGATGTGTTGGAACGAATGCTTGCGTCATTGGCCAGAAATCCAGCCCAGTCGCTTTTGCCTACCCAGTTTTCCATGGCCTTGAGGTTGGCGTTTGAGCGACGGACAAGCTCTGTCAGCCCGCCGATTTTTTCCGCCCACTTCAAACCATCAAGCGCATCTTCAACCGCCAGCATTGATGGGGTGTTTATTGTTTCGCCTTTAAATATTCCGGAAATAAGCTTTCCGCCTTTTACAAGGCTAAATATTTTAGGCATGGGCCATGTCGGCGTATGGTTTTCTAATCTGGCCACCGCACGCGGGCTTAGAATAATAATTCCGTGTTGACCTTCGCCGCCCATTACCTTTTGCCATGAATAGGTGGTTACATCTAATTTGTCCCACGGCAACCTCATCGCAAACGCGGCCGAAGTTGCATCACAAATGGTTAGGCCTTCGCGCCCGTTTGCAATCCATTCGCCATTTGGCACCTTTACGCCAGAGGTAGTTCCGTTCCAGGTAAAGACAACATCACGGGAAAAATCAACATTGCCTAAATCAGGCAACTGGCCATAGGGCGCATCCAGCAAATTAACATCGTCCAGTTTTAGCTGTTTGGTGATGTCGTTTGCCCAACCGGAACCAAAGCTTTCCCACGCCATGACGGTTACCGGACGTGGGCCCAAGAATGACCACAGCGACATTTCAACCGCCCCGGTGTCCGATGCCGGAACGATACCGATCAGGTAATCATTGGGCACGCCCAGCACGGCACGGGTGCGCTCAATTACCTCGGCCAGTTTGGCCTTGCCCGGTGCTGAACGGTGCGAACGCCCGGTCAAGGCGCCGGATAAGGCGTCAACCGTCCAGCCCGGACGCTTGGCGCATGGCCCTGATGAAAAATTAGGATTTGCCGGAGATATTTCCGGCTTATGCGGTGTAGTCATAAAAAAACTCCCTTCCATTTACCATGGCGAAGGGAGTGATCTTTTGAAGCCTACACATCCATTAATAGCGTTATGCCAATGGTGGCGGTTTCAAAAAATGCCCTTCGCCTTGCGGCAGAAGGGTCGCGCTCCGTTGGGGGAACGTGGCCCGCCGACCTTATAGGTCAAGTCCCAACCTGATTGCAACGGATAATTTTTTAAATGCCGTAATACCAAGGCACAAACAGGGAAAACACCAGCCAGATAACCAATATCAACGGCAGGCCGACCCGGGCGAAATCGGCAAATTTATAATGCCCCGGGGCCATAACCAACAAATTGGTTTGATAGCCGATGGGTGAGGCAAACGAACAGTTGGCGGCAAACACCACCGCCACCGCAAAGGCCGTCGGTGAAACCCCAAGGCTAAGGGCCAGATCCACCGCAATGGGGGTGAATAAAACCGCCATGGCTTTGGAGCTAATAATATTGGTCAGCGCCACAAGGGTTATAAAAAATGCCGATAAAATTACCGCCGGTGGCGCCCCGGCAAAGGCATCGGTCACCCCGCCGGCAATAAAATGCGCCCCGCCGGTGGCGTGCATGGCCGCCCCCATGGCCAGCGCCGCCGGGATCATGGTCAGTATTTTGCTATCAACCGCGCGGGCTGCTTGGCGAATGTTCATCACCCCCAAGGCGACCATGGCCGATGCCCCGGTTAATGCCGCCACCACTATGGGTACCGCCCCGGTGGCTGCCGCCGCTACCACAAACAATAATATCAATGCGGCAGGGCGGGCGTGATGAACCGCGGGCAAGGCCGCCGCCGACCATTCAATTAAAACCACATCGGGATTAAGCCTGAGCTCGCGGACCGCATCGGGGCTTCCTTGCAACAGCAACACATCACCGGCCTGCAGGCGAATGTCGGTCATGCGCGAACGTATCATGCGCGATCTGCGCTGCACGCCCAACACGATGCAATGGGTTTTATAACGAAAACCAATTTGCACCAGCGTTTGACCGATAAGCCGTGAGGCCGGTGGAACCATGGCTTCGGCCAACATCCGTTCGCCGCCATGCCACGGGGTATCGCCCTCGTCTTCATCGCTGGTTTTTTCTGCATCTGTTAGCTGAAACCCCATGTGAGGAACCTCGCCGGCGGCGGCGGCGTCGCCCAAATCAGGGTAAAGGCCTTCGGGATCATGGGTCAGGGCATCTGCCAGTTCGCTTCTGGTTGCGGCCACCACCAACACATCGCCCACGCTCGCGCTGAAATCTTCGAACGGCGGCAATATCGCATCTTCGCCGCGCTGCACCATGCGCAAGGTCATGCCGCCCAGCCCTCGGAAAATACCGCCGCGGGATTTCTCCCCCAATAGTTTTGATCCTTCGCCGATTTTTATTTGCGCTATGTATTGTCTTCCTGTTGCGCCGGTGCCCGTCCCACCATTAACCAATGTTTCGGCCATGCCTTCGCGCTTGGGCAAAACAAACGGTGCCACCACCAACAAATAAACCATGCCGGCGCTGGCCAATACCAGACCGGGAATGGTGAAATCAAAAAATGAAAACGCCTCTTCGCCCATGCCCAACAAAGCTGAATTGACCAACAAGTTGGAACCCGAACCGATAAGGGTGGTCATACCGCCAAGGATGGCGGCGAATGAAAGCGGCATCATTACCTTGCTCGCCGGTAGGTCGAACCGTTCGGCCAGCGCCTGCATGATGGGAATGAATATCACCACCACCGGAATGTTATTCAAAAATGCGCTAACACCCAAAACCGTTACCAGCACCGCCATAATGGAAAGCCATTCATGGCCGCCGCATTTATCCATTATTATGCGGGCCACCACATCCAGCACCCCGGTGCGAACCATGCCCTGGCCGATTACCAGCAACGCCAGAACGGTTATCAACGCCGGGTTGGCAAAACCGGCCAATAGAACTTCGGGCGAAAGCCTGTTTACGCCCAGAGCGTTAATGGGAAAAAAGGTGAAAAAAACCATCAGCACGCAAAGCACGCCCAGAGAGACCACCTCTATGGCGATGCGTTCCCAGGCGTAAAGCGCAAAGGTCGCACCGATTACGGCAAAGGTAACCCACATTTCAAAGCTGTGTGCGGCTAGTGGCTGCATTATGGTCTTAACCTTGTCCGGTTGGTTCAGGTCTGTTTAACTCAAGCGTTATTTAACAATAACACAAATGGAAAAAAGACCCATGAAACAAGCTTTTTTGCTCTCGGGCGGCGACCCGGCATGAATGGCGGTAGCGGCGGATTGATTTACGGGGTGTTGGCCGATCTGCTCGGGCTTGGCCACGGGCTCTTGGTCTTGTTCGTTGTTGCCGGGCAGTTATTGGCAATGGCCGGATGGGCCATGGGTTGGGCGTGGACCAGATGGCGCAAGTGGCGGCTTGCCCATTTAAGCGTGATTGCCTTCGTCACGGTTATTGATGGCATCGGGTTTCTCTGTCCGTTGACCACGCTGGAATGGGAATTGCGCCGCATGGCCGGTGAGGCCGATGATTATGGAGAGGGCAGCGAGCAAATCGGCTTTATCGAACACTGGCTGGGCGAGCTTTTATATTACGACTGGCCGGGCTGGGTGTTTACCTCGCTCTACATGGGCTTTGTCGTGGTGGTCGCCCTCACCTATTGGTTTTATCCGCCTGAAAAAGCAAACGGGCAAACGGGCGCCAAATAAATTATTTATTATTTAGAAGGCAGACCCAGCCACCAGCTTTGGGGGTTGGCGATGGGTTCGGATTTTTCCATTTTCATCCAGCCCAGCACCACGCGAAGCAAAAACCACACGGCCACGGCCAGCAGCATCAGCGGGCCGATGAAAATCATCACCGCCAAGGCGGAGATAAAGGAATAAAGCAGCCCAATCCAGAATGTGCGAATAAGGAATGTGTAATGGGTTTGCAGCCACGGGGCGGCATCGGAGCGAACGATGTAGGCAACGATAAGCCCGGCGATGGTTGCCGGCGCCACCAGAAAGCCAAGGGCAAAAAGCCCGTAAATAATGCGCTGGCTGCTCAGAAACTTTTCAATGTCGCTGGTGCTTTGTTTTAGGTTTTGGTTGTCGTCGTTCATAAGCATCCCTCCGGGGGATTTTAAATGGTGCGGGCGGCGAGACTTGAGCTTGCTTTCCCGATAAGCCTGTAAGCAAGCCCAACAACGCAAATCAGGTTTAGGACCATGTAGATCATG
>DAOWFT010000034.1 GCA_030637845.1 Thalassospiraceae bacterium | reverse complement strand
TAGCAGCCGAAGGCGGAGACGCATCGATTGAGAAAATGTTATCCACCATAATGGGCCGCTTCGACGCGGGTTTTAATGAATGGCAGGAATTGGGTTTTGCCCCGGTTCGGGGGGCGTGGCTTGAACGGGCGTATGGTTTGGGCAAAAAAATAATCGTTCGCTTGCCAAATGAAACCATTCCCGGCACCTTCAAGCAGTTAGATGAAAGCGGTGCGTTGGTTTTGGCGGTTGACGGCGAGCAAGAAGACCGCATCATCACCGCAGGCGATGTATTTTTATCGCCAATCACGAACGAGGTGGCCAAGGACGAGATGGATTAGCCATGCTGTTAGCAATCGACGTTGGAAACACCAATATAGTATTTGCCGTTTTTGATGGTGAGAGAAACATCGGCGGCCAATGGCGACTTTCAACAACTCCCGAAATAACCGCCGATGAATTAAGCGACTGGCTTGATCGCGAACTTGCGGGCGCGGGTATTGAAAAAAACAAAATTAGTTCCGCCATAATATCTAGCGTGGTTCCGGCAATATTGGACGAGTTGAAAAGTCTTTGCCGAACACTCATTGGCACCGACCCTATGGTGGTGGGCGAGGCCAGTGTAAGCCTTGGCGTTGATGTGTTGGTTGATAAACCAGATGAAGTCGGCGCCGACCGTTTGGTTAATGCCGCTTCGGTATCTGCAAATCCAAATTATAGCACGCCCCTAATTGTGGTGGATTTCGGAACCGCCACCACATTCGACGTTATTGATGAAAGCGGGAATTATGCCGGTGGGGTTATTGCGCCGGGGATAAATCTTTCGCTCGAAGCATTACAGATGGCGGCGGCAAAGCTGCCACGGGTTGAGATTGCAAAACCGACAAGCGTTATTGGCAAGGCAACGGTTCCTGCCATGCAGTCGGGAATATATTGGGGTTACGTAAGCATAATCGAAGGCATTGTAAAACGCATAAAGGCCGAGCTTGGCCTTGAAATGGATGTGATTGCCACCGGCGGTCTTGCCGGTTTGTTTTCCGAGGGCACCGACGTTATTACAAACGTTGATAGCAATCTCACCATCAACGGTCTTTATGCTATCTGGAAACAAAATAAACCTTGAAAGGTTAATTAATGTCGGACGAAGAGCTTGTATTTCTTCCACTTGGTGGTGCCGGTGAAATAGGGATGAACCTCAACCTTTATGGTTTTGGCCCACCCGGAAACCCTACTTGGGTGATGGTTGATCTCGGCATTACCTTTGGCGATGGCACCCATCCCGGTGTTGATGTAATTATGCCCGATCCCCAATACATCGAAAGCCACAAGGATAATCTGGCCGGTATCGTGTTAACCCATGCCCACGAAGATCACCTTGGTGCGGTTCCGTATTTGTGGGAACGTTTCGGTTGTCCCATATATGCAACCGGGTTCACCATATCCATCCTTAAACGTAAACTTGCAGACGTAAATTTACTTGAGCGTGTGGAAATTATCGAAATACCGCTTAATGGCAGTTTTAGTGTCGGGCCGTTTGAGATGGATTTAATAACCATTACCCATTCCATTCCCGAACCCAACGCAATTGCAATTCGTACCCCACTGGGAACCATCTTTCATACCGGCGACTGGAAACTGGACCCCAACCCGGTAATTGGCGAGGTAACCGACAAGGCTGCCATTCGCCGCCTTGGTGATGATGGGGTGTTGGCAATAGTTTGCGATTCAACCAATGTGTTTAACAGTGGCACCAGCGGCTCCGAAGGCGACCTGCTTGAAAACCTGAGCAAGGTTATATCTAAGTGCGAAAACAGGGTTGCGGTAACCTGCTTTGCATCCAATGTAGCAAGGCTCGACACCATAGCCCGCGCCGCAGCCGCCAACGGGCGCGATGTGGTAATGGCTGGGCGCTCCATAGAGCGAATGGTCACAGCCGCCAAGGAAAATGGTTATCTCAAAGATACCCCGCCGTTTCTCGATGAAGAAATGGCCGGCTTTCTTCCCAACGATAAAACCTTAATCGTTTGCACCGGATCGCAGGGCGAGCCCCGGGCCGCACTTTCACGCATTGCCGCCGGTGATCACCCACGGGTATCGCTGGGCCGTGGCGATACGGTAATTTTTTCATCTCGAGTTATTCCCGGCAATGAAAACTCCATTGCCCGTCTGCAAAACAGGTTGGTCAGATCGGGGATTGAGATAATTACCGACAAAGATGATTTTATTCATGTTTCCGGACACCCGGCGCGGGATGAATTGGTTGAAATGTATCAAATGGTCAAACCACAAATAGCGGTTCCGGTTCATGGCGAGCTTAGACATCTGGCCGAACACGCACATCTGGCGAAAGAATGTCAGGTAAATGAAACGGTGGTATGCGAAAACGGGGCCATGGTTCGCCTTGCCCCGGGCCCGGCGGCGGTGGTCGAGCAGGTACCGAACGGCAGGCTAACGCTGGAGGGAAACCGCGTGGTGCCGCTGGATGGCGAACTGGTGCGCGGACGGGCGCGGGCGCTATTTAATGGCGCCGCCGTGGTTTCGGCAATAATTGATGCCAAGGGCGGGTTGATGGTGCCCATACAGTTATCAAGCACCGGATTGCTAGAGGTTAACGAAGAAGAAATAGAAGGGGGCGCCATTGAGGCCGCCACCATGGCTCTGGCCAAACTTGGCCGTAAGGCGCTTTTGGATGACGATCAGGTCTCAGAAGCAATTCGCATTGCCGTTAGGCGATATTTTCGCGGTAACCTTGATAAAAATGCCATTATCAAGGTTCACCTTACCAGAATGCATAAAGGCAAAATGTAATTTAAGTTATTTTTCGGGTAAACCTAAGAACATGATTAAAGGCCTAAACCATATTGCCATAGCGGTTCCCGATCTGGCTGCGGCTGCAAGCCAGTACCGCGAGCGTTTGGGTGCGGTGGTATCGGAACCAACCGAACAACCCGAACACGGGGTAAGCGTTGTTTTTGTCGAACTGGGTAATTCCAAGATAGAGCTGCTGGAACCATTGGGTGAAAACTCACCCATTGCCAAGTTTCTCGAACGCAATCCTCAGGGCGGAATACATCACATTTGTCTGGAAGTAGATGACATTACGGCGGCTTCCAAAAAACTTAAAAGCGATGGGGTGCGGATACTTGGCAGTGGCGAGGCTAAAATGGGAGCGCACGGAAAGCCGGTGCTGTTTCTGCATCCAAAAGATTTTTTTTCCACCCTTATTGAGCTGGAACAAAAATGAGCGGCGAAGAAACAGATGAAAGTTCTCGCCCTAATCAATTGCCGCTAAGTGAACGTAAAGTAAAAATCAGTCGTAAATGGGCAATACGCATCACGGTCATACTTTCTGCTTTGGTGGTAATCAACGGAACCATGATTACGATTATTTTTATGATGCGCAAAGGTATGTGGTGATGTCTTCCTATTGCGATACGGCACCCGGCAACCCAATACACGGCAAATATCATGACAGGGAATATGGATTCCCCGGCAAGAACGAAAGCCAGTTGCTTGAACTATTGGCGTTAGAAATTTTTCAAGCCGGTCTTTCATGGGAAATAGTATTAAAAAAACGCTCAACCACGTTTGCGGCATTTGATAATTTTGATGTTGATAAGATTGGGGCATACAAAAAGCGTGATATTAATCGTCTTTTAAAAAATCCCGGTATAATTCGTAACCGGCTCAAGGTTGAGGCAATTATTAATAATGCCGGGGTCATAATTGAAATGCGCGAAACCCATGGTGGGTTTGCAAAATGGCTTTTACGCAATCACCCATTGCCGCACAATGAATGGGTAAAGCTTTTTCGCAAAAACTTTGCCTTCACCGGACCGGAGGTGGTAAATGAGTTTCTTATGAGTACCGGGTATCTTCCCGGTGCCCATTCTAAAAAATGCCCGGTATATAAAAAGATTTCAGCTAAAAAACCACCGTGGATGAAAGCAGATCAGGCGATTTACGAAAACAACCCAAAGCTCTAGTGCCGGGCGTTATGCCCGCGTTGCCATAAATGGAGCCATCGCCTAGAGTTCATTACGGATTCTTTAGCTAAATAAAAAACTAGCCAAATAAGTCAGAAAGGCCACACGAAAATATGTTTTCCGCTTTTGAATGGATGCTGGCCATGCGTTACCTCAGGGCGCGGCGGCAAGAAGGGTTTGTTTCCATAATTGCGTGGTTTTCCCTGCTTGGCATCGCCTTGGGGGTTTCCACGCTTATTATCGTTATGGCGGTGATGAACGGGTTTCGGGCTGAATTGATGAGCCGAATTCTTGGCCTTAACGGTCACGTCAGCGTTTACAACCAATCGCGGGTTATGACGGATTTTGACGTTCAGGCAGATATAGTCCGAGGAATTCCCGGCGTTATAAGCGTTACCCCGATGATAGAAGGCCAGGTCATGGCAACGGTCGGCAGTGCATCGCGCGGTGCGGTTGTTCGCGCCATTCGCCCCAGCGATATCCTCAAACGTCCAATAATCGCAGATAACATTGAATATGGATCGCTCGATGCATTCGGCCCCGATGACAGCGTTATCATTGGTTCGGAACTTGCCAAGCGCCTTGGCCTTTTTGTTGGTGAGAAGGTAACCCTTATTTCGCCCAAGGGTCACGCCACGGCTTTTGGAACGGTGCCTCGAATGCGGGCCTTCAAGGTGGCGGCAATTTTCAAGGTGGGAATGTTTGAATACGATTCAGGCTTTATCTTTATGCCGCTTCACGCCGCCCAGGTATATTTTTCAAAACCGGATGCGGTTACCAATTTGGAAGTTTTTGTTGATGATCCCGATAAAACAAAACCCATAAGCCATGAAATAAGAAAGGCAATGGGGATAAATTCCCGCGTCCATGATTGGCAGCAAGCCAATTCAAGCTTCTTTAACGCCATTCAGGTTGAGCGCAATGTGATGTTCCTGATACTTACGCTTATTATTGTTGTGGCGTCGTTTAATATTATTTCCAGCTTGATAATGTTGGTGAATGACAAAAGCGGTGATATCGCCATTCTCAGAACCATGGGGGCAACCCGTGGCATGATAATGCGGGTATTTTTTCTGGCAGGCGCTTCCATCGGAGTTATTGGAACGTTCTCGGGAACCATGTTGGGCCTATGGGTTGCGTCCAATATAGAAACAATTCGTCAAGCCATACAATCTGTCACCGGAACCGAACTATTTGCCGCCGAAATATATTTCCTTACACAGTTGCCTGCAAAAATTGATCCGGTTGAGGTTGTATCCGTTGTATCCATGGGGCTGGGGCTATCGCTTTTTGCAACCATATATCCGGCGTGGCGCGCAGCCCGTACCGACCCGGCAGAGGCACTTAGGTATGAGTAGTCCGGTACTTGAATTAAAAGGCATTCATCGCGTTTTCCGTCAGGGACGATCTGAGTTGCACGTGCTCAAGGATGCAAATTTTTCCATCAATCGAGGTGAAATCGTTGCCTTGGTTGGCCCGTCGGGTTCGGGGAAATCAACGCTTTTGCATATTGCGGGATTGCTCGAAAAGCCGGACGAGGGCGAGGTTATTATTAACGGCGAACAATGCACCGGGCTAAAGGATGACCGCCAAACCGAACTGCGGCGCAAGCATCTTGGCTTTGTTTATCAGTACCATCATTTGTTGCCGGAATTTTCAGCCCGGGAAAATATAATTATTCCACAAATCATTGCCGGAATGAAAAAAGACGATGCTGGGGTGCGGGCCGATCAGTTATTGGAAATGCTGGGCCTGAGCGATAGATCCACCCATCGTCCGGCTCGTCTTTCCGGCGGCGAGCAACAGCGGGTTGCCATTGGCCGCGCGCTGGCCAATGCGCCGGATCTTTTATTGGCCGATGAACCTACCGGCAACCTTGATCCCGAAACGGCGGGCGAAGTATTCAAGGTTTTGTTGGGCCTTGCTCGCGGTGCTGGCCTGACCGCCATAATTGCCACCCATAATCCTGATTTGGCCGGCAAAATGGATAGAATAGTCCGCCTTGAGGATGGCCACCTGAGCGAAGGCTAAAATCCCTGTATTTATTGCCATTGTGGATAAATAGACAAAAAAGAATCAATCCAGACACTGGCGCCGAGCCGTTTGGTATGGAATCCTGCTTTTATGCCTGATGCCACCTCATTACACGCAAACTTTGTCCATCTTCGGGTTCATTCCGCCTATTCGTTACTGGAAGGTGCAATCCAGCCCAAGGACTTGGTGTCGCTTTCAGTCGATGCCCGGATGCCCAGCGTTGCGGTAACCGATACCAACAACCTGTTCGGTGCGTTGGAATTTTCCTTTGCCGCCGCCGACAAGGGTGTCCAGCCGATTATCGGCTGCCAATTATCGCTTGAACGCACCGATGCCAAACAACCGCAGGCAAAAAACCTGCGCGAACCCGACCCCGACCAGATTGTTTTACTGGTGCAAAACGATGGCGGCTATCGCAACTTGTTGAAGCTTTTCAGTCGCGCCTATCTTGAAAGCGATGATGCCGAAGACCCCAAGGTAACGATTGATGATCTAAAAAAATACTCCGAAGGATTGATTTTGCTAACCGGCGGAGTCCATGGCCCGGTTGGCCGCCTGTTGCTTGATGGGCAAAATGATGATGCCAAGCAAATGCTGGAACATCTATCGGGCATTTTTAGCGGAAACATTTATGTTGAACTGCAACGCCACGGGCTCAGGGACGAAGACGCCATCGAGGGGCGAATGATTGACCTTGCCTATGAGCTTGATATTCCATTGGTTGCCACCAACGAAGTATTTTTTTCCAATCCGGAAATGTTTGATGCCCAAGACGCGCTTATTTGTGTTGCCGCCGGTGCCTATGTTTCACAAGAAGAGCGTCGCCGCTTAAGCGTTGAGCATTATTTTAAAAGCGCAAATGAAATGACCAAATTGTTTGCAGATGTGCCCGAGGCAATCGCAAACACTTTGGTAATCGCTAAACGATGCGCCTTCATGGTTCCAAGGGTTGATCCGATTTTGCCACCCTATGATTGTGGCGAAGGATTAAACGAAGAAGACGAGCTAAGAAAACAGTCTCGCGACGGCTTGGAAGAGCGCCTCCGCATTCAGGTATTCACCCCGGACATGGACGCCTCTGCACGCGAAAAAGCCGCCAAGCCATACCGTGAAAGGCTTGAGTATGAGCTCGATGTAATTATCGAAATGGGTTTTTCCGGATACTTTCTTATCGTTTCAGATTTTATTAAATGGGCAAAGACGCACAATATACCGGTTGGCCCGGGCCGTGGCTCGGGTGCCGGTTCGGTGGTGGCGTGGTCGCTTTCGGTTACCGATCTTGATCCGCTGCGTTGGGGGTTGCTGTTTGAACGTTTCCTCAACCCGGAACGTGTGTCCATGCCTGATTTCGATATTGATTTCTGTCAGGAAAGACGTGACGAGGTTATTCGTTATGTGCAGGAAAAATATGGTCGTGACCATGTGGCACAGATTATTACATTTGGTAAATTACAAGCCCGCGCGGTGTTGCGCGATGTTGGCCGCGTTCTCGAAATGCCCTACGGTCAGGTTGATCGTATCTGCAAGCTGGTGCCAAACAACCCGGCTGCTCCGGTAACATTGCCCGAGGCAATTACCGCCGAGCCGCAGTTACGCGAAATGATACGTTCCGAGCCCGAGGTAAAACATCTGGTTGATATGGGCCAGCAACTAGAAGGGCTCTACCGTCATGCCTCAACCCATGCCGCCGGTGTTGTTATTGGCGACAGGCCGTTAAGCGACCTTGTCCCGGTTTATCGCGACCCACGTTCCGATATGCCGGTGACCGGCTTTAACATGAAATATGTTGAACAGGCCGGTCTGGTAAAGTTTGATTTCCTTGGCCTCAAAACATTGACCGTTCTGGCAACGGCGGTAAATCATGTCGCCGCAGGCGGGGTCGAGGTAGACCTGCTGACCATCCCGCTTGACGATCCCAAAACATTTGAAATGTTTGCCCGGGCCGAAACCCAGGGCGTGTTCCAGTTGGAAAGTGCGGGCATGAAAGATGTCCTGCGTCAGCTACGGGCCGATAAATTCGAAGACATCATCGCGGTGGTAGCACTTTATCGCCCCGGCCCGATGGAAAATATCCCCAGCTATATCAAGCGCAAGCATGGCGAGGAAGAGCCGGATTATCTTTATCCAACGCTGGAACCCATATTGCGTGAAACCTTTGGCATCATGATTTACCAAGAACAGGTCATGCAAATTGCCCAGGAACTTTCCGGCTATTCGCTGGGCAGTGCTGATTTATTGCGCCGTGCCATGGGTAAAAAAATCCAGTCTGAAATGGATGAACAGCGCGCAACCTTTGTTGAGGGGGCGAAAGCCCGCGGCGTTGATAAGGAAAAATCCAATCAGATTTTTGATCAGGTAAATAAATTTGCCGGTTACGGTTTTAACAAATCACACGCCGCCGCTTATGCCCTTGTCGCCTACCAAACCGGATATATGAAAGCTAATTTCCCGGTTGAATTCATGGCCGCCTCCATGACGCTGGATTTAGGCAACACCGACAAGCTAAATGCCTACCGTCAAGAGCTCGAAAGAATGGGTATTGATCTGTTGCCGCCGGACATCAACCTTTCGGAGGCAACCTTTAAGGTTGAGCGTGATGATGAGGGTAAGGCTGTTTCCATTCGTTACGCCCTTGCCGCACTAAAGAATGTCGGCGAAGGGGCAATGGAAGAATTGGTCGCCGAACGGGATAAAAACGGCCCGTTCAAGAACATATCCGATTTCGCCAAAAGGGTTGATGCCCATCAGGTAAATAAACGCCAGATGGAAAATCTTATCCGCGCCGGTAGTTTCGATGCCATGGTTCCCAACCGTCGCCAGTTATTTAACGCCCTTGAAACCCTATTGGGTACCGCTCAGGCCGCCCAGCATGAACGTGAAAGCGGACAGATAGGTTTATTCGGCGGTGACGATGCCTCCGATCCCGGCATACGTTTGCCCGATATTCCAGATTTCTCGCCCATGGATAAACTGAAAGAAGAATTTGATGCCCTTGGGTTTTATCTTTCCGCTCACCCGCTCGATTCTTATTCCAAAAGCTTAAAGCGGCTTGAGGCTCAGAATTTTACCGACATCATGGAAAGTGGGCGTTCCGGTATTGTCAGCATGGCCGGAACGGTTATTTCAAAAAAGGAACGCATCTCGGCCAAGGGTAACCGTTATGCCTTTGTCCAGTTTTCAGACACCACCGGCGCATTTGAAGCGGTGGTATTTTCCGACCAACTGGCCGCAGCCCAAGGTGTATTGGAACCGGGGCAATCGCTTTTCATTCGCGCCAATGCCCAGTTTGAGGGCGGGACCTTACGCCTTTCAGCCCAATCGTTAAAGCCGCTGGACGAGGTCGCCTCGCAGACCGCCGCCGGCCTGAACATAATTGTCGATAACGACAAGGGCCTCGATGGCCTGAAAGAGGTTTTGGCCAGCTCCGGTAAGGGCAGGGGCAGGGTCGGCGTCATCGCCCGCATTCCCCCGGCCAGAGAGGTAAAAATATCCCTGAAAGACGGGGTTCGGGTAACCCCGGAACTGCTTTATGCGGTCAGGACCCTTCCGGGCATCGTCGAGGTGCAGGAAATATAGCCATCTGGGCCATTTTTACCCCGTTTTTCCCTTGCCAGAGTGCCTTTTCCGGTATAAATATCGCCCCACGCTCTTCATTGGTGAAGGGCGAATTCACACACGGGCTTTGCGGCCTCGGCGCAAATTCGCTGAAAGCTGCTCCGGTGTTTTCATTAGAAAAC
>DAOWFT010000096.1 GCA_030637845.1 Thalassospiraceae bacterium | reverse complement strand
GTCATCAACGGGTATTTTTCGCCAGGCGCGGGCGGGCTTGGTCGCCGTGGCCATGTAATCTTTCCACATCCGCGCCGGTATGGAACCGCCGGTGACATTTTTCATCGGGCTTGAATTATCATTTCCAACCCAAACCCCGGTTATCAGATTGGTGGTAAAGCCAACAAACCACGCATCACGGTAACCTTGGGAGGTTCCGGTTTTGCCCGCGGCCAAATAACCAAGGCGGGCTTTTTTTCCGGTGCCTTTTTCGCCCGCGATTACGCGCTCTAACATGGCGCGCATTTGTTTTATGTGTTTTGGCTTTACCATTCTTCCCGGGCCCGAACCGGAACGGGAATAAATAATTTGCCCGTTGCTGTCTTTGATCTTGTTTATGCCATAGGGCCATATTCCAAAACCACCATTGGCAAACACACCATAGGCAGAGGTCAGTTCAAGCAAAGTCGTGCCATCAACCCCCAACGCCAATGATGGGGTCGATGTAAGCTTGCCGCTAATGCCAAGACGGCGCGCGGTATTTTGTACTTTTTCCCGACCGGCCAATTCAGAAATTTTTACCGCAACCGTGTTGATGGAGCGCTCTAGTGCTTGGCCCATGGTTATATCGCCAAGATATTCACGATTAAAATTTTTAGGTGACCAGCCATCAACCGTTAGCGGTTCGTCGCTAAAATTGCTATCCGGATTAAGCCCGGCTTCAAGGCCGGCCAAAAACACCACCGGCTTGAAAGCAGAGCCGGGCTGACGGCTAGCCTGCACCGCATGGTTAAATTTATTTTGTCGCCAGCTTTTGCCGCCAACCATGGCCAGCACCGCACCATCCGGGGCAATGGATAGCAGGGCGGTTTCCGATGCACCGGCTTTCATGGCCGGGCCGTTTTCACCCATCCATTTGGCAACGGTTTTTTCGGCCTTTTTTTGCAAAGCGGAATCAAGGGTGGTTATTACCGTGATGTCTTGGTCAAGGGTTACAAAATCAGGCGCCAGCGCCAGCGCCCAATCGGTAAAATGCCGGGCTAGGTTTGAGCGTCTTTGCCTTGGCGGCTGGGTTCTGATCTGTCCGGCCCTGGCACTCTTTGCATCGACCTCGTTCATGTAGCCGGCGCTAACCATATTTATTAATACCTGCCGGGCCCGGCCCATGGCCAGATCGGGATTGGTTATGGGGTTATATTTATTTGGACCTTTAAGCATACCCGCCAGCATGGCGGACTCGAGTACGCGCAGGTTTTTGGCCTCTACCCCAAAATAATGTTTGGCCGCCCCATTAACCCCATAAACACCGGAGCCAAAATAAACCCGGTTTAGATAAATTGTAAAAATCTGCTCCTTGGAAAACTTTGCCTCCAGCCACAGGGCCAGAACCGTTTCCTGGGCTTTGCGTTTAAAGGTTCGCTCCGGCTTTAAAAAAAGATTTTTAGCCGCCTGCTGGGTAATGGTTGAACCACCCTGACGAATACCGCCCGACCATATATTTACCGCGGCAGCCCGCATGATGGATATGGGGTCGATGCCGAAATGGCTGTAAAAACGCCTGTCCTCGGTCGCCAAAATTGCCTGAGGCAATGTGGGCGGCAAATCGTTTATATCCACCGGGGCGGCGTAAATATCACCGGAAAAAGCAAGCTCGACCCCGTCGGAAGATAGCACCCGAACCACGGGTTTTTTGGTTGCCGATATTGCTTCATTAACGTCGGGCAAGCCCCAGGCGATAACGCCCAGCAAAAAGCCAAGGGCGATTACCCCCCACACGCCCACAACCGCGGCCCAGTAAAATATTCGTTTTACCGATGACCTTGGTTTGACAGTTGGTTTTTTATTGGTCTTGTTGTTTGCTTTGGGCAAGGTTCTCTAAACGTCCAAATTTGAAACCTTGAGCGCGTTCTCCTGAATAAAGTTGCGCCGGGGCTCAACCAAATCACCCATCAGGGTTGTGAACACATCGCCCGCTTCTTCGGCGTGCTCGACCCTGACCTGCAACAAGGTGCGGGCATTGGGATCAAGGGTTGTTTCCCACAACTGTTCCGGGTTCATTTCGCCCAGTCCCTTGTAGCGCTGCATGGAAAGGCCTTTCTTGCCCACCTCTATTACGGTATCCAGCAATGACACCGGGCCGGTAATGGGAACTTCCCTGTCCTTGATGGTAAAGGTGCCATGATGGGCATAAATCTTTTGCAGGCTTCCTGCCATTTCATCAAGCTGCATTGCCTCGGCTGAATTAATCAAGGCGCTATCTATTTCGTAGGTATTGCTAACGCCACGAAGTGTGCGGCTAATGCGCAGACCGCCATCGTCAATTACTTCGCACTGCCAGCCACGTTCTAATTCATTTTCCAGCGCATCAAGCCTTCCGGCCAGATAGTTACCGATTTCACCGGCGTGGGCTTCATCGGTCAAGACCTGGGTATTTAATGCGCCAAGAATTGCCGCCTGTTCAACCATAAAAATAGGAACATGACGGGCGACACCGGAAAGGTTCTTTTTCACTGCCCGTGCCTGCACAATTAATTCCATCAATTGCTGCCCGGCAATTTGTGCGCCGCTCGAGGTGGTAAATACCGCACCTTCATCGACGGCGGCTGAGGCCAGATAGTTTTCCATTTCCAGATCGTCTTTAAGATAAACTTCAGATTGCCCGCGCTTAACCCGGTACAGGGGCGGCTGGGCGATATAAAGATAGCCGCGTTCTATTAGTTCAGGCATTTGCCGATAAAAAAGCGTCAGCAAAAGCGTGCGGATATGGCTGCCGTCAACGTCGGCATCGGTCATGATGACGATTTTATGATAACGGCATTTATCGGCATTAAAATCATCGGGCCCGATGGAGGTGCCCAGCGCGGTTATCAGTGTTCCGATTTCGGCGCTTGAAAGCATCCGGTCAAAACGGGCGCGCTCAACGTTTAGGATTTTACCCTTGAGCGGCAAAATGGCCTGATTGGAACGGTCACGGCCCTGCTTGGCCGAACCGCCGGCGGAATCCCCTTCCACAATAAATATTTCAGATTTGGCCGGGTCGCGTTCCTGACAATCAGCCAGCTTGCCCGGCAGGGATGATATATCCATGGCCCCCTTGCGCCGGGTTAATTCGCGGGCCTTGCGGGCCGCTTCGCGGGCGGCGGCGGCTTCAAATATTTTACCGACCACGACCCGGGCCTCGGCCGGGTGCTCTTCAAACCAGGTATCTAGCTTTTCACTAATAATGCTTTCAACCACCGGGCGGACCTCGCTTGAAACCAGCTTGTCCTTGGTTTGTGATGAAAACTTAGGATCAGGAACCTTGACCGATAAAACGCAGGTTAAACCTTCGCGGGCATCATCGCCGGTGATGGATAATTTTTCTTTTTTCGCCGCTCCGCTTTTAGTGAAATAGCTATTGATGGTGCGGGTAAGCGCGCCCCTGAAACCCGCCAAATGGGTACCGCCGTCGCGCTGGGGGATGTTGTTGGTAAAGCACAACATTGTTTCATGGTAACTGTCGTTCCATTCCATCGACAGCTCAACCGTAATGCCGTTCTTTTCGCCCGTAACAAAAATAGCCGGCTTGTGCAGCGCGGTTTTGGAGCGATCAAGATATTCGACAAACGCGGTCAGGCCGCCTTCGTAATGCAGGTCGACTTCTTTTGCATCAACGTGACGGTTATCGGTCAGCAACAAATGAACGCCGGAATTAAGAAACGCTAACTCGCGCATGCGATGTTCCAGTGTGGAAAAATCAAACTCGGTCATGGTGAAGGTTGTGGCCGCCGGATGAAACGTTACCTCGGTACCGGAATATGGTTTACCGTCGTCCCTTAACGGGGCATCGCCAACCACCGATAATTTTTCAACCGTGTCGCCATTTTCAAAGCGACAAAGGTGTTCCTTGCCACTGCGAAAAACGCGAAGCTCGAGCCAGTCTGACAGCGCGTTGACCACCGAAACCCCAACCCCGTGTAGACCGCCGGATACCTTGTACGAGTTCTGATCGAACTTACCGCCGGCGTGTAGCTGGGTCATGATGACTTCGGCGGCTGAGATGCCTTCTTCTTTGTGGATTTCAACCGGGATGCCGCGACCATTATCGGAAACCGTAACCGAGCCATCGGCGTTCAAAATCACCTTTACCAAATCGCAATGCCCGGCTAATGATTCGTCAATGGCATTATCAACCGCTTCATAGACCATATGATGCAGCCCGGTGCCGTCATCGGTATCACCAATATACATACCGGGGCGTTTGCGCACCGCTTCGAGGCCTTTGAGGACCTTGATGGAATCGGCGCCGTATTCCATTTTTTCCATATCTTCTGGTGATTCGCTTTTTTTACTCATCTTCCGGTTTTCCCGTCGGGTTCTAAGTTGTTTAAATAATTTATTCGTTAACGGTTATGCTTCCGCCGGCAACACTGGCGAAACGGGCGCGGCCCTTTAATTGGTGAAACAGTTTTTCATCGGTTCCGGTGAACCATGCCTGCGCGCCAATGTCGTCTACTTCGTCAAACAGGGCGCCGAGATGATGTTCATCGAGATGGGCGCATACTTCATCTAACAACAACACCGGAACCCTGCCTTCATCAAGCGCGCCCAGCCTGGCCGCACCCAAAACCAACCCGGTCAACAGCATTTTTTGCTCGCCGGTGGAGCACATGGATGCGGGCTGGCCCTTGGGCATGTGGGTTACCAACAAATCGCTTTGATGCGACAACTTGCCCTCACTGGCATTGCCGGTTGTGCCTTTTTGTCCGTCCACACCCCGCGATGCACGCAAAACATCCTTGATGCGGTCTTCGGCTTCTAAGGCCGGGCTTTTTTCCAGCAACTCTTCGACTATGCCGTCAATAACCAGATGCGCCGGGGGAAACGGGCCGTCGTGGCGTTCGCATAAATCGCCCAGACGCTTTGCCACGTCCATCCGCGCGGCCGCTACCGCGATGCCCTTGGCGGCCATGGTTTCTTCCAGTGCCGAAAGCCAGGCGTCATCGGTTTTACCGTCTTTAAGCAAGCGCATACGTTCGCGCATGGCATGCATATATGCAGATGTGCGCCCGGCGTGGGCCGGATCCATGGAAAAAACCATGCGATCAAGAAAACGCCTGCGCCCATCGGCCCCGCCCTGAAATAGCCTGTCCATTTGCGGGGTCAGCCAATGACAAGAAAAATGTTCGGCCAATTGCGACTGGGTCCGGACCGCCTGACCATCAACATGAACAGCGCGTTTTTCCCGTCCGCTGGCGGATGTGGTTTTTTCCACCCCGGTACCGATGGATGGCGCGGTTGAACCGGCAAGGTTTGCCGCAACCGCCCAGCGAACAAAGGTTTCGTTTTTTTGTTTTTGGGCGCCGGTGTTGGCGACTTCCGCAAGCTTGGCCCCACGCAGGCCACTGCCCGGAATTAGAAAAGAAATTGCTTCGAGAAAGTTTGTCTTGCCCGCGCCGTTATCACCGGTCAGCACCACGCTCAGGCCATCGGTTTCCATTCGCACGCTAGCGTAGTTGCGAAAATTACTGAGCGTCAGACGGGTGACCGCCAAACGTCCATGGTTTGTCTTCTGTTCCTGAGCGGGAACCGACAAACTATTTGAAACAGATGCAAGACCCTGTGTCACGTCAGATTCAAACCCGCATTGGCATGAGGACATAAAGCGCGCTGTTGTCGCCTTCTTCGCGAATGATGGTTGGCGATGCCGCATCAGACATTGTTAGCGTCATGTTGTCGCCTTCGATCTGACGGGTGATTTCCAGCAGATAGGCGGAATTAAAACCAATCTCCAGCTTGTCACCGTCGTATCCGGTTTCCAATTCGTCGGTGGCAGAGCCGCTTTCCGGGCTGGATGCCGAAAGCACCAGCGATTTGCCCTCAAGCGTCATTTTTACGGCGCGAGATTTTTCTGATGATATCGCAGAAACCCGATCAACCGAATCCGAGAACTGTTTGCGCGCAACAACCAAAATCTTGTCGTTGCCTTCGGGGATTACCCGCTCGTAATCGGGGAAGGTTCCATCAATAAGCTTGGAAGTAAGAACTACACCATCAAACGAAAACTGTATTTTTGAATCCGAAAGCGAGATGAGGATTTCGCCTTCGGTTTCTTCGATTAGTTTGTGCAGCTCGCCCACTGTTTTACGTGGAACAATTACGCTGGGCATTCCCTTGGCCCCATCGGGCAAAACAATATCGCTGGATGCCAGACGGTGGCCATCGGTTGCAACCGCGCGCAAAACTGGGCCATCGCCTTTTGCTTCGTGCAGATAAATACCGTTCAGGTAATAACGGGTTTCCTCGGTGGAAATGGCAAAGCGGGTGCGCTCGATAAGTTCTTTTAGCTGAACCGCAGAAACGCTGAAACTGGTGGGCATGTCGCCACCGGCCATGACCGGAAACTCATTCGGCGAAAGCGAAGAAAGCGTAAAGCGCGAACGCCCGGAACGAATGATAAGTTTACCGTCGTCGCCGGAGGCGTCAATTTCAACTTCTGATCCATCGGGCAATTTACGAACGATTTCATAAAGGGTGTGGGCCGGGGCGGTGGTTTCACCCGGCTGAGAGACCACCGCATCGGTATCGTCGATAATATCGAGATCCATATCGGTGGCATTGAGGCTTATCTTGCCGTCACTGGCCGAGATTTTAACATTGGAAAGAATGGGAATTGTATTGCGCCGTTCAACAACGTTTTGTACGTGCCCCAATAATTTAAGTAATGCCGCCCGCTCGATAGTTAATTTCATTTTATGTCCACTTGTACCGATTTATTGTTTAAGTATCTTTTTTTAACATCAATTTATCTGTTGGGCTATCTGCCCAAGCGGTTAAAGCCCGGATACAGACGACCTTGAAATCTTGCTGCTTAAGTCCTTGAAATAGGCCTGACGTAAGACGCTCGTGAGCGGCCCAAAATAGCTAAAGAATCTGGCCCCTTGTAACTGCTTTTCAGGCTCATTAAAGCGGCCCGTTAAAGCGTTGTCAGTATAGCAAAATAAGCGCCAATCAGAAGCCTTTTCTGGGTATTATTAGGGACAAAAAACGGCTGTTTTTGCCCCTTTTTTTTATGCAGCGGAACAAGCTAGCCGGGGCTGCTAAAAACCCCCCAAACAAGGTTTGGAGGGTTTTTAAAATCAGGGTCTGATGCCCAATGCTAGCCTTCGAGCATGCGCCGAAGAAGCTCTACATCTTCGGCGAAGCCGGCATCGCGTTCGGTCAGTTCCTCAACCTTTTTAACCGCGTGCATGACCGTGGTGTGATCGCGGCCACCGAATTTGCGACCTATTTCAGGAAGCGAGCGGCTGGTTAGCTGTTTAGCCAAATACATGGCGACCTGACGGGGCCGAGCAACCGAGCGCGCGCGCCGGGCCGAATGCATGTCAGAGGTGCGAATATTGAAGTGGGACGCCACTTTTTTCTGGATTTCCTCGATGGTAACCCGCCTGTCATTGGCGCGGATAAGGTCGTGGAGCACGTCTTGGGCGCTTTCCAGTGAAACTTCCCGGCCAACCAGCTGGGCATGGGCCGCAACCCGGTTGAGCGCACCTTCAAGTTCGCGCACGTTGGCGGTTATTTTGTGGGCGAGAAATTCCTGAACCTTGGACGGTATTTCAATGCCCAGCTTTTCCGCCTTGGTCTGGAGGATGCCGACACGAAGCTCGTAAGTGGTGGCATGAATATCTGCCACCAGACCGCAATTGAGGCGCGATTTTAGCCTGTCTTCCATGCCCTCGAGATCCGATGGTGATTTATCGGCCGAGATAACTATCTGGCGACCTTGGTCGACCAGCGCGTTAAAGGTATGGAAAAACTCTTCCTGGGTCGATTCCTTGCCACCGATGAATTGAACATCATCAATCATGAGAACGTCCACATTGCGGAAATGGTCCTTGAAATCAACCGTGTTTTGCTCGCGCAGGGCACGGATGAAACGGTACATGAACTTTTCAGCGCTCATATAAATAACCGTGCGGTTAGGATCTATTTGGCGGATGCGCCATGCAATTGCGTGCATCAAATGGGTCTTGCCAAGGCCAACCCCGCCATAAAGAAACAACGGATTGAACTGGGCGGTTTCGCTTTCGGCCACACGCTGGGCGGCGGCATGGGCAAATTCGTTGGGCTTGCCCACGACAAAGTTATCAAAGGTATAGCGTGGATCCAGCGGCGCGCTGATGTCCAATGCTGCCTGGGCAAGACCGGATATCATCTGCTGGCCCGATTGTACTGGCTGAATAACATTGCCAAATTCAGGCCCGGCCCCAGTGTTGACGTTTGGGTTGACGTTTGGGTTGGTTTGCATATTTGCCGCGGTGGGCTTGCCCGCCTGTCCATCGGTGGTTCCATGATCGGACTGAACAAAAATATCGACCTTGCGTTCCCACAACGAAGCAAGTCGGTCTGCATAATGGGCAACTATCCAGTCACGCATGAAACGGGTTGGAACTGAAATCCTGACGCCATCATCGGCAACGTCACGAACGGTCATTGGTTTGAGCCAGCTATCAAAAGCGGCTTCGCCTACTTCGGCGCGCATGGAGCTAAGAACCGCGTTCCAGCGCTCGTTGGCAATGGCGTCAAGGGTTGTGCTCATTGGCCCACCCCACTGACAGCCACAACCGATGCGGCTGAAAAACGCTTCAGGATGTCATTTTTATGTGGATTTGGGGCGGTTTCCCCGCACATTACCAATATGGTTTTTAGGTTGATTGTTGGGCTGATTTTTAGCCCACTTTTTAGCAAGTCTTTAAAAACAAAATTCATTCGTCAGCG
>DAOWFT010000203.1 GCA_030637845.1 Thalassospiraceae bacterium | reverse complement strand
TTTAGCAACCTCGGCCATTAAGGCCGAGGCATCCTCGCCACGGGATTTTAAATTGCCAATTTCCTTGGCCGCCTTGTTGAGGCTGGACTGTATTTCCTGGGTCCGGGTGGCGAGTTCACGGCGTTCAATATCAAGTGCCAAAATATCTTTGGCCAACGCCTTGGCTTCATCAACGGTTTGGCCGCGACGAACCATTCCCGCCTCGAACTTTTCAGGATTATCACGAATGGCGCGAATATCATGCATTAGCTCGTGCCCTCATTGCCTTCGTTGTCGTTATTTTCTGGAGAATCTTCCCCATTATCCTCTTCATTATCCTCTTTGACGCGTTTCTTTTCCACCATGGCGACGGATAATATGGAAATCTCGTAAAGCAGGATGGTCGGTATGGCCAAGCCGATTTGGCTGATTACATCGGGCGGGGTCAAAATAGCAGCGGCAACAAAGGCGCTTACCACGGCGTAGCGGCGTTTAGCCCGCATACCCTTAGCGGTTATCATTCCGGCCCGGCCCAACAGGGTCATTACCACCGGCAACTCAAAACAAAGGCCAAAAGCAAATATCAACCGCATAACCAACGACAAATATTCGCTGACTTTTGTTTCCAACTGAATGGGCAGGCCACCGGCACCTTGCAACGATTCAAAACCAACAAAAAATTTCCACGCCAGCGGGAAAATATAATAATAAGCCAGCGCCCCACCCATAAAAAACAAAACCGGGGCGGCCACAAGAAACGGCCACATGGCGTTGCGTTCATTTTTATAAAGACCGGGGGCGACAAATTTCCAAAACTGCAATGAAACAAAAGGAAACGAAAGAAAAAGCGCGGCAAAAAATGAAACTTTGATGTTGGTGAAGAATGCTTCGTGCGGTGCGGTGAAAATCATTCGCCGGTCACCCGATTGCTCAAGCAAAACATCGGCCAAGGGCTGAGCAAGGAACGAATAAAGGTGTTCGGAAACCCCATAACAGGCAAAAAACAAAACGAAAAACGCAATCAAAGAATAAATAAGCCGCTGACGCAGCTCTATCAGATGAACAATAAGCGGCGCCTTTTCCGTCTCTGTTTTTGTCTCATTATCTGTCAGGGCGTCATTCACGATAGCTTATCCGTTTTTCAGGTTATCGGAGCTGACCGGCATAACGTCATCGTCCGGTTCGTCTTGGTTGTTATCGGTTCCGGTAACCGGAACGGATTGTTTATTACCGTAGGTTTCGGCGATTGGCCCTTCGCTTGGTGCTTCGCCTGACTCTTTGCTGCTGGTGTTTGGTTCCTTGCTGGACAGACCCTCGGCCTCTTCGTCCATGGGGGCCTTATCAAGACCAAGTCCGTCCGCTATTTCGCCGCTGGGGTCGATGTTTTTTTCAAGTTCAGATTGAAGGTCAAACGACTTCACATCGGTGATTTGTTTTTTGATGTCGTCCAGTTCGGCTTCGCGTATCATTTCGTTGACGCCGCCCTGAAATTCGTTTGCCATTGCCCGTGCTTTTCTGACCCACTGCGATATGGTGCGAACCGCTTGCGGCAGGTCTTTTGGTCCCACAACAATAAGTGCGAGAATCCCGACAATAAATATTTCCTGCCATCCGATATCGAACATGGCCGAATACCCATCACCCTAAAAGCCTATTAAAAGAAAATGCCAACTCACCCTGCACAATAACTGCCGGAGACGTGGCGACGAAGGTTAACCAAAAACCGAAATGCCGATATTAATTTTATTCTTTTTTATCGGATTCTTTTTTATCAGATTCATCTTCAATCGGTTTTTTTTCATCGCTATCGGCCGCTTCGCCTTCACCGTCTTTAAGCCCCTTTTTGAACGAGCGCAGACCCTTGCCGAAATCACCCATAAGAGCGGAAATTTTACCGCGGCCACCAAAAAGCAGCAGCACAATCGCAAGAACCACAACCCATTGCCAAATACCAAACGCACCCATTATTATTTCTCTCTTTTCATCAATTACTTAAAATCTTGGCGGATAATGACAGATTGCCTCTGGGGGGGCAATATGGCCGTCATTCTTCATTTGAGCCTTAATCAGAACCTTAATCAGAGTCTTCGTCAGCGGCGGTTTCCCGCTCCATAGCCTGAGCGGCGCTTTTGACAGCCTCGGCCACGGCGCCCATGGCATCATCCAGCTGGGTGGATGTTTTGACGGATTTTTCACCCGTGGCTTTTGCCGTAGCCGCAGCCTCGCTCTGGTGTGTGGATGCCATTAACCCTGTCTCGCCGCTGGCTTCATCGCCATCGGCCATTTCTGCATCATAATCTTCGTCTGATCGCTCAGCGCGAACGACGACTGATTCCGAGATTTCCACTTCGCCCCCATCGGCAGAGCTGGCCCCTATATCACCGCGCACACTATAGGCCTCAAGCGCAGGACGGGCATCAAGAAGACCCATTGCCCGAAGTTCCTGCAAACCGGGAAGGTCTTTAACGCTTTCAAGCGAGAAGCCGTCGAGAAACTCATCCGTCGTCCCCCACTGCATCGGGTGGCCGGGAACGTCTCTTCGTCCGCGTGGTTTTATCCAGCCCTCGTCGAAAAGAAGGTCAAGGGTCCCCTTACTTAAAGATACCCCGCGAATTTCTTCTATTTCGCCACGGGTAACCGGCTGGTGATAGGCAATGATGGAAAGTGTTTCGATGGCTGCGCGCGAAAGTTTGCGCCCAACATCTATTTCAACATTTAGCTGCGCACCCAGATCAGGTGCTGTCCTGAAAGCCCACAGCCCACCGCGGCGAACAAGATTAACCCCGCGACCTTCGTAAAATTCACGTAGCGACTTGAGCAATTGTTTTAAATTTGCACCATCGGGCAGCCTGCGCGAAAGGGCGCGTTCGGTTATGGGCGCATTTGATGCAAACAGCGCCGCCTCAAGCAAGCGAGCGTGCTCGGGGTTAAGCTCTTTTAAATTTTGCTTTTCGATATCATCGACGGTGTCATTGGCCATTTCGTCAAAATCGCTTTCAACCGGTTCAGGGGCTGCATTGGTGTTTGTGGTGGTGTCGGTTTTGCTCATATCAGGTTATTCAATTCCGGTTTGTTAATTTTGTTCTTGTTGATCGGTTGAGATGTCATCTGCTTCATCTTTTATAATTTCATCTTCTGGCGCATCCCACCGTTCGGTTGTAAGCATTTCAATTGGGCCAAATGTATTTGTCTGACGCAATTTAATTCTTCCCGCTTTTGCGAGCTCAAGCGCGGCCACAAATGTGCTGGCGGTTGCTGAGCGGCGCGTAAGCGGATTGGCAATGTCATCGGGTAAAAAACTAAATAGCTGCCGCCAGTCCGGTGCATAACCAATCATGCTACGCAGCCTCACGACCGCCTCTTCGACTGAATGCAAATCCCACGACGCTTCGATGTGAAGGGACTTTCCCCTTTCCTTGCGCAAATGATTGAATGAATAAGCCGAAATAAGATCATGCAGCGTAGATTCAAAAATAGTGTTTGCGGTTGTGGTAAATCTCTCTGGTTCGCCTCTGGCAAAGAAATCATGTTTCAGGCGGGGCAATGCCATCAGTTTACTGCCCGCTTCCTGCATTGATTGGAGGCGACGAAGTTGAAATTGCAGTGCCGCTGCCAGCTCTGCCCCGGTTGGTTCTTCTTCGCTGGAAAGATCGGGCAATAACAATCGTGATTTCAGGTATGCCAGCCACGCGGCCATGACAAGATAATCAGCTGCCAATTCCAGATTTGTTTGCCGCGCCTCAGCCACAAACTCCAGATACTGATCAGCCAGTTTGACAATCGAAATATGAACAAGGTCGACCTTTTGATCGCGAGCCAATGTAAGCAGCACATCAATCGGGCCTTCAAAGCCTTCGACGTCAACCATAAACGGTGAAAGGCTTGATCCCTCCGGAATGTCTATTTCTTCAAAATCCGGTACGGTCGGTTCTTCGCTTTGCATCTTAATGCCCATCTTTTAAATAATAAAGTCTTTCAAGTAAGGTGGTTTTTCAGGTTAGTCCGGTAATCCAGGCTATGGCATTTACAATGTACTCGGCAGGCGCCCCCACCAGCCACCATATAACGTTGAGGTCAACACCGATTTTGCCACCAATCCACGGAAGTATAAACAACGCGAAGATAATAATCAGAAAGCCCATCTTCTCAAGCCTAGAAAGTAGCCCCGAAAACGGCTGTGGTAGCACACCCACGGCTATGCGCCCACCATCCAATGGTGGCAGCGGAAGCAGGTTAAATACCGCCAGAATTACGTTAATATGCATTGAAATCAATAAGTTGGATGCGACCCAGGTAACATACGGCTCGGGCACAAAATGCGCCCAATTAAGTAAAAAAGCCGAAAAAGTGGCAATAATAATATTTGCCCCGGGGCCGGCTGCGGCCACCAAAACCATGTCCCGGCGGGGTCGGCCAAGGGCCAAAAAGTTAACCGGGACCGGTTTTGCGAATCCAAACATGTATTTGCCGACCGAGGGGACCAACACCAAAAACGGCATAATTATGGTGCCAAACAGGTCAATATGACTGATGGGGTTAAACGTTACCCGGCCCGCCCGGTAGGCGGTATCATCGCCCAGCTTCCATGCGACCCAGCCGTGGGCAGCTTCGTGTAATGTTACGGCCAACAGAATGGGCAGAACCCAAACCGAAGCGGTAACCATCATGGCACTAAAATCCGTGTCGCCCATTAGTTCACCCATTATCCTTGCGCACCGTATTTATCAATTCATCAAAACTGTTTTTTGCCTTGGTCAAATCAAAGACTTCGCTTTCATCTTCTTTGTCCTCAATGCCGGCCAGATGACGCTGCAAGTTGCCCAAGGCAAAGCGCGCCCATTTTGGCCCCGACATTTGTTCGCAACCGGATGCGACCTCAATCATTTCGCCCATATCGCCATTGCAATGCAATACCGCATCGCAACCGGCTGCCAGCGCCCTACTGGCGCGTTGTTTCATGGTGCTGGCCGAAGTATTGGCAAGCGCCTTCATGGACAGATCGTCAGAAACCAGAAAACCGCGAAAGCCGATTTGTTTGCGAATTACATTTTCAATAATTTCGGCAGAAAATGTTGCCGGGTTATCGGGATCAATCTCTGTATAAACAACATGCGCGGTCATCGCCCATGCCATGTAATTTAGCGCCTTGAATGGGGCAAAGTCTTTTTCAAGTTCGTCTTTTGTGGCGCCCACAATTGGAAGTTTTTCATGACTATCGACCAAGGCGCGACCATGACCGGGAATATGTTTTATTACGGGTGCGACGCCAACTTCCATAAGCCCTTCGGCAAATGCACGACCCAGATCAACTATTGTATCGATATTGTCGCCAAACGCCCGGTCACCAATAATCGGGTCGGCGCCAGACCCAGGCAAATCAAGAACCGGGGCGCAATCAACCGTTATTCCCATTTGATGAAGCTCGTGACCAATTAATTGCCCACCAAGATAGGCCGCATCGGTTCCGTTTTTTTTATCTTGTTTGTATATCCGGGCGTAAGTCGCGGCTGATGGAAATGTTGGCCAATGGGGCGGTGATAGCCGCGCCACCCTGCCGCCCTCTTGATCTATTAACACCGGAGCATTTTCACGGCCCACGGTTTTGCGCAAATCTGAAACCAGCGCCTTTAGTTGTGTGGGGTTTTCCACGTTACGGGAAAAAATAATAAAGCCAAGGGGGTTGATTTCTTTAAAAAATGATTTTTCTTCTGCGCCAAGCTTCGTTCCGGCGCAGCCAAACAATGCCGCCAGTGGACGATTTGGACGCTTTTGTTTTTCAGGGGGCAATTATCAGGCATCCCACTTTACGCGTTGCAAGCTTGGCGCATATGCCTTCGGCTGATTTTCTATCCGGCAAATAGGCGCCGCGAAGACGGAAGAAAATACCCTTGGCCCCAAGGTCGGCACGTTGAATGTTCATGGAAAGACCACCAAGAACATCACCGTTTTGTTTGATGATACGTTGCCATTCGGCCTTGGCCGCGTCTTCGGTTTTAAGCGCCGAAAGCTGTACCATATAGCCCTGCTTGGCAGTTGGGGTTGGCGGTGCCGGGACGGGTTCTGGTTTTGCCGGGGCCGGTGGCGCTTTTGGTGCAGGCGGTGCGGGAACAGGAGCGGGTGCAGGCGGTGCAGGCGCGGGCGCGGGTGCAAGGACAACCGGTTCTTTTACCGGCGGGGCTTGCTCTTCTTTTACTGCTGGGGGCGGCGGCGGTGCGGCCTCTACAATATTTTCGGTTGGTGCCTCGGTTGGCGGCTCCAGCGGTGTTTCCGGTGGCGGAAGCAGGCGTTCAAACTTTGGTGCATCAGCGGTTCCGTCAATGCGGCCATAAACTAACTTGTCACGATCAGGGATAGCCATACCGCCGGGATTTTCCGGACGCGCCTTTACCTCGCCCGCAGGCGGCAAAATAAGCGGGACCGGGCCAGCGGTGCTTACGTCGCCCTCGCCCCCCATGTAAAAAAATGCGCCGACGCCGACGCCGGCCAACAAAATGGCGGCGGCAATACCCATAACCATACCGCGCCCGGAAGATGAGGATTTTGCCATTGGCTCAAAATCCAGCAATTCGGAAGCGTTGGGGGTGTTTCCCCGGCCATTATTAGAATCGGTTTCGCTCATGACATCCTTTGTAGCGGAAAAACCTTAACGCATTTCTTCTCTTGGGGTTACGCCAAAAACCCCGAAGCCTGAGGCTATTACCACGGCCATGGCCCTTATCAGGGCCAATCGCGCCATGGTCAGGGGTATGTTGTCCTTTAGTATAAAGCGCAATGTGGCGTCTTCCTTGCCTTTATTCCACAACTGATGGAACTCTGCTGCCAAATCATACATATAAAATGCCATCCTATGGGGCTCGTGGGATTGGGCCGCACTTTCCACCAGACGAGGCCATCCGGCCATCATCTTTATCAGCGACATTTCAGCAGGATCGTTCAGTAGCGAAAGATCGGCACCCAGAACCTTGTCGGCGGAAACCGCGTCCGGGCCCAGCTCATCCGCCGCCATACGCAGCACCGAATGGGCCCGGGCATGGGCGTACTGAACATAAAAAACCGGGTTGTCTTTTGATTGTTCGCGCACTTTGGCAAAATCGAAATCAAGCCCGGCATCGTTTTTTCGCGTCAACATTATAAAGCGAACCACGTCCTTGCCGACTTCGTCAATTACATCGCGCAGGGTTACAAACGTCCCGGCCCGTTTTGACATTTTTACCGGCTGGCCCCCATCCATAAGGTTGACCATTTGGCAAAGCTTGCAATCAAGCGTGCCTTTATTGTCGGTTAATGCCTTAACCGCAGACTGCATACGCTTTACATAGCCACCGTGATCGGCCCCCCAGACATCAATCATCTCTGCAAAGCCGCGATTAAACTTATCCAGATGATAGGCCATGTCGGTGGCGAAATATGTCCACGAGCCATCGGATTTTTGCACTGGGCGATCAACGTCGTCGCCAAAATCAGTTGCCCTGAACAAGGTTTGCTCGCGCTCTTCCCAGTCGTCGGGTTTTTGTCCCTTGGGCGGTTCCAGTGTGCCTTGGTAAATGAGGCCGTTGTCGGTTAAGAGCTTCAGCGCCTCATCGACCTTGCCGGCGCCAACCAGTTTGCGTTCTGATGTAAATACATCATGGGAAATTCCCACGGCGCTGAGGTCGTCCTTAATCATCTCCATCATGGCATCAATGGCAAAAACCCGTAACGGTTCCAGCCATTGGCTTTCCGCCAGGTCTTTCCATTTATCATTATCACGCTTCGCCAATGCAAGGCCCGCCGGTTTAAGATAATCACCGGGGTAAAGGCCTTCGGGCATTTCGCCGATGTCTTCGCCTAGTGCTTCGCGGTAACGCAGGTGCAACGAACGGGCCAGCACATTAACCTGGGCACCGGCATCGTTAACATAATATTCGCGGGTTACGTCAAACCCTGCCTTTTGCAACAATGACGCCAACACATCGCCAAACACCGCACCGCGGCCATGACCCACGTGCATCGGCCCTGTTGGGTTGGCCGATACGTATTCGACGTTTACTTTTTTACCGTTACCTATGGCGGAGTTACCGTAATCCGTTCCGGCTTTGAGTATGTCGGCCAGACGCGCTTGCCAAAAAACATTATCAATTTTGCAATTAATAAAACCGGGCCCGGCTATTTCCGCACTGGTAACGCCGTCCAGTTTTTCAATTTCACCTTTCAGGATTTCAGCCAGATCGCGCGGCTTCATCTTTGCGCCCTTGCAAAGAACCATGGCGGCGTTGGTGGTGATATCGCCATGGCTGGCATCACGCGGCGCTTCAACCGTTATGCGCGATGTATCAAGACCCTCAAGCGCATCAAGTTTTGCGCAAATGGCGGATACTTCATCGGTGAAATGCTTAAAAAGGTTCATGTTATTATCTTTAAATCTTTTTCATATCATCGTTTGCCATGTTTTGAATATCAAACAGGCGTGAATGTTCATCAAGAGCGAAACGGTCAGTCATTCCGGCAATGTAATCGGCGACCAATCTGGCGGTTTGTTCGGTTTCTGGTTTGCCCGCCAGAACCGACCACTCATCGGGCAAGCACCCCGGATCGCGCAAAAACAAATCAAACAGGTCACCAACCACGCGCCTTGCCTTGGTGGTCATGCGATTGAGTTTGTAATGCCTGTACATATTTTTGAACAGAAATTCTTTTAATTCCTTGTCATTTTTTTTCATGCTATCGGAAAAATCAATAACCGGGGCATCAAAGGCACGTATATCGCCAGCCGATTTAGGTGCCGCATCGGAAATCCGCTTTCTTGATTCGGTCAAAATATCCTCGACCATTTTACCTATCAGGCGGCGAATGGTTTCGTGAATGGTTCGCGACCTGTCGAGACCGGGATAGGTTTTTTCCACATCGGCAAAAACCTTACCAACAAAGTCAACTTCGCGTATATCGTCTATGGAAAATAATCCAGCCCGCAGACCATCATCAATATCGTGGTTGTTGTATGCAACATCGTCCGACACGGCGGCGGCCTGCGCTTCGCCCGAGGCAAAGGTATCAAGCTCAAGGTCTTGGAGCTTGGCATATTCTGAGATTGCCCATGGCAACCGCCGGGCCCCTTCGAACCCTGTCAGCGGGCCATTGTGCTTTACTATGCCCTCTAGGGTTTCCCACGTAAGGTTTAGCCCATCAAACTGGGCATAACGATGCTCAAGCGCGGTTACAACCCGAAGCGATTGCGCGTTATGGTCGAAACCGCCGAAATCTTCCATGCGGGCTTCCATTTCATACTCCCCGGCATGACCAAATGCGGTGTGGCCAAGGTCGTGGGCCAGCGCCAGCGTTTCCGCCAGGTATTCGGCCAGCCCCAACGAACGTGCAATTGAGCGGGCAATTTGCGAAACCTCCAGCGAATGGGTCAGGCGGGTGCGAAAAAAATCGCCTTCGTGGTTTACGAAAACCTGGGTCTTGTATTGCAAGCGGCGAAAGGCGCCGGCATGGATAATGCGGTCACGGTCACGCTGAAAGCAGGTCCGGGTCTCGCTTTCGGGTTCCCGATAAAGGCGGCCACGGCTGGTTTCAGGGGTGCAGGCATATGGGGCCAAACCTGTAATGATATTTGTCATGGCCGAAAACTACCCTCCCCCGGGCCCTGAACAAAGAGGAAATTGACATTTGGCTTATGGTCATTACATCTAAGGGGCATATGGGCTATAATTGCCCCATAAAAGGCAACAAATAGACCCCAAATAACCAGTTGGCAAAGGAGCCATTGGCAAATGCCAGATACCACACCAGCAACCGATTCTATCCAAATAGGCGAAGGCGCGGTCACGCGTATCGCCCAGTTGATTGAGGCCGAGGGCAACCCCAACATGATGTTACGGGTTGGCATAACCGGCGGCGGCTGTTCCGGCTTTCAGTATAATTTCAGCCTTGATGAAAAAATAAATGATGATGACCGCATCTTCGAAGAAGGCGGCATCAAGGTGGTGGTTGACGAAACCTCGATCCCTTTTGTTGCTGGCGCAACCCTTGATTTCAAAACCGACCTTATGGGTGCCTACTTCGTAATGAGTAACCCCAATGCCGACAGCACCTGCGGGTGCGGTTCATCATTTTCTGTTTAAAGAACGCGGTATAATCAATTGAAAATTGCCACCTGGAACGTTAACTCCCTAAAGGCACGGCTCGAGCACGTTCTCAAGTGGCTAGGTGAATTCTCTCCCGATGTGGTGCTGTTGCAAGAACTAAAAGGGCTGGAAGAAATCTTCCCCCTGATGGAAATAAAATCTGCCGGATACCATACCGCCGTGGTTGGACAAAAAACATATAACGGCGTTGCTATTTTATCCAAATACCCCATCGAGGTTAGCCAAACACGGCTACCCGGAAACGACGCCGACGAACAAGCAAGATACGTTGAAGGCATAACAAACGGGGTTCGCGTTGCCAGTATTTACCTGCCCAATGGCAACCCGGTTCCGGGGGAAAAGTTTGATTACAAACTTGAATGGATGGATCGCCTGCTGGCCCACAGCAAATCTCTTTTAAAAGACGAAAGCCCGCTTGTGCTAGGTGGTGATTACAACGTAATCCCAAATCCGGATGATGTTTATAATCCGGCAAAGTGGAAAGGTGACGCGCTTTTCATGCCGCAATCACGAAATTTATTTCGTTCAATTACCAATCTGGGCTTAACCGATGCGCTTTTATCCAAAGGTCTCGGCGGACATTATACATGGTGGGATTATCGCGCCGGATCGTGGCCCCGTGACGAAGGCTGTCGCATTGACCATCTGTTATTGAACGCGCAGGCGGCTGATTTGTTAAAAAATGCAGGCATTGATAAAACCCCGCGCGGATGGGAAAAGCCATCAGACCACACACCGGCATGGTGCGAGCTCGATATTTAGCAAATCTCTTAAATAGGCTTCAGGCGTTAAAAGCGGTGCTGGTGATTTTATCAAGCAGGTCGCGGGCATTAACGGGCTTTTCAATATAGGAGCTTATGTTTTTGGTGGTTACTTTGCTTTTCAAGCTATCTATGGAATAACCCGTCATCATTATCACCTTTGATGGCAAATTCATCTCCTCCACCTTTGCGGCGAATTCGGTTCCCGTCATTTCATCCATAACCCAATCGCACAAAACCACGTCAGCCGGGCGGCGGGATAAAAGCGCAAGACCACCTTCCGCTGACCCGGTTACCTCAATATTTGCAATACCAACTGCTTTCAAGACTGTGCTGATAAGTTTGCAAAAATTTGGGTTGTCATCCACCAACAAAACACGGAGAAGGCCCCACTCATTAAATGGAACGTGACTGTCGTTGGTTTGTATAAACGGAATCATGCCTGCCTCATGCGCGGCATCTTGATTGTCTATGCAAATATCACGGTATTTTACATCTTCGCCAAGAATATGTTGGGTCAGCCATTTCTGCAAAAAGCTGCGCACATCTTCGACCTGCACACTTTCGTGGTCGGCTGCAAAGCTGTGATAGATAGAACGAACCTTGTGAAAAAGTTGTGCGTGAACTGCCTTGTGCTCATCAATATTTTCAAAATTGGCGAGTTCCATCAGTTTTTCTTCGCGGGCAAAATGATATTCGGTATAACTGACAAGTGCTTCCAGCACGCTGCCGAGAACGGTTGATTCTTCCTGTTCGGTGATGCAATCGTCCACTTGATTAAGAAGGTTAATCAGCACCTTGTGGTCGGCATCCACAAACGGCACACCAATTTCCAGGTCTTTTGACCATTCTATAAGCAAATTTTAAACCCCCTCGAAAGCTCGACTCGTTTTTTTAGTTCTTTATATTTTTATAGCATCTGGGTTTTTGGCATTATTGATAATGCTCTTTCCAGTTGCATGAGCCGCCCCGTTAGGGAAAACCCTAACTTACATATTGGTCTATATAAAGAAAAAAAATGAGCACCAATTAAATACAAATTATTTATATTTAACAGGCGGCCGCAACGCATGATTGATTAAAATATTATTTACACTCAACCTGCGACACATCGCGCACCGCACCCCGGTCGGCACTGGTGGCCAGTGCGGCATAGGCCCGAAGGGCTGCGCTAACCTTGCGCGGACGATCCTTGACCGGCTTCCATGCGGCTGTACCCTTTGCTTCCATGGCTTTACGGCGTTTTGCAAGTTCATCAGCCGAAATATCAACGTTGATAGAACGACCCGGAATATCGATGATTATGCTATCGCCTTCTTCGACCAGTCCAATGGCACCGCCTTCGGCAGCTTCGGGTGATACATGACCAAGGGAAAGTCCGGATGAGCCGCCGGAAAAACGTCCGTCGGTTAAAAGCGCGCATTCAGCCCCTAGCCCCATGGATTTTATATAGCTGGTGGGATAAAGCATTTCCTGCATACCGGGGCCGCCCTTTGGACCCTCGTAACGGACCAGCACAACGTCACCTGATTTAATATCGCCACCAAGGATTTTTTCTACCGCCTCGTCCTGGCTTTCGCATATGCGCGCCGGGCCGCTAAAGGTAAGTATGGATGCATCAACGCCAGCCGTTTTAACTATGCAGCCTTTTTCGGCAATGTTGCCGTAAAGCACCGCAAGCCCGCCATCGGTTGAATAGGCATGGGCTACATTACGAATGCAGCCTTTTTCGCGGTCGGAATCAAGGCTCGGGTATTGTTTGTTCTGGCTGAAAGCAACCGTTGTCGGCACCCCGCCCGGTGCGGCGCGGTAAAAAGTTTCAACATCGCTATCGTTTGACGAAATAATATCCCAATGGTCTATAGCATCACCTAGAGTTTTATCACCGACGACCGCAACCGAACGATCAATCAGCCCGGCCCGGTCAAGTTCTGCCAAAATACCGTATATACCGCCGGCACGGTGAACGTCTTCCATGTGATATAGCGGTGTTGATGGGGAAACCTTGCAAAGATTTGGAATCTTGCGGCTAAGACGGTCAATATCGCTTAAATTAAAATCAATTTCAGCTTCCTGAGCAATCGCAAGAATGTGCAACACCGTATTGGTTGAGCCGCCCATGGCGATATCCAGCGTCATTGCATTCTCAAACGCGGCCTTGCCGCCAAGGTTGCGCGGTAAAATGCTTTCATCCCCGTCTTCGTAATAACGTTTGGTTGCTTCAACCACCGTGCGTGCGGCACGCAAGAATAATTCTTTTCTAGACTCGTGGGTTGCAAGCAACGAGCCGTTACCCGGAAGCGCAAGGCCCATTCCTTCGGCCAGGCAGTTCATCGAATTGGCGGTAAACATTCCCGAGCACGATCCACAGGTTGGGCAACTTGAACGTTCGTATTCCATTGCCATTTCATCGGATACTTTTGGATCTGCCGCTTTAACCATGGCATCGATTAAATCAACCGATTGCTCTTTTCCGTCTATCACCATCTTGCCGGCTTCCATCGGTCCGCCGGAAACAAAAACAGTTGGTATGTTAAGGCGCATGGCAGCCATCATCATACCCGGGGTTATTTTGTCGCAATTTGAAATACACACCAGCGCATCGGCACAGTGGGCATTGACCATATACTCAACACTATCTGCAATTATTTCACGGCTGGGGAGCGAATAAAGCATTCCATCGTGACCCATGGCAATACCGTCATCAACCGCAATGGTATTGAATTCCTTGGCCACCGCACCTGATTTTTCAATTTCACGCGCAACCATTTGCCCCATGTCTTTCAAATGAACATGACCGGGAACAAACTGGGTAAACGAATTGGCGATGGCGATTATAGGTTTGCCAAAATCTTCGTCACTCATTCCGGTGGCGCGCCACAAACCGCGTGCGCCGGCCATGTTGCGGCCATGGGTAGATGTGCGTGATTTATATTCAGGCATGGCGGAGCTTGTCCTTAAATTGTTTTTATTACTTTTTGCGCTTCAACGGGCTCGACCCGGGCAAGCTTAGCTTACTCTTACTTCGGGGTTTTGCGCCAGCCTTGGCAGGAGATTTGCCGCCCGGATCGCCAGAGGCCTTGGCGGCGGTTCTTTCCTTGCGGGATTTCTTGACCTTGCCCTTACCTTTGCCGGGTTTGAATTTTTTTGCTTTCTTTTCCCACGGCTTTTTATCACCCGAAGCATCAGTTGCGTCCCGCTCATCAGATTTTTTAAAGAATTTGGTTTTTGGTTTTTCTGATTTTTTATCGGAGAACGACCTTTTTTTCTTATCAAACTGGGGCCTGTCACGTTTTTCCCGTGATGGCTTTTCCCGTGATGATTGGGGCACACCCTTTAAACGGTCAACGGAAATAGTTTTTTCCATTTTGCGCGACGGCCCAAGTGCCTCAAGAAATTTATCAACGCACCCGGAGGTAAGCTCCACATGGGTTTCTTCTTGGTTGATTTTAATGGCACCGATATCGCGCTTGGTTATGCGTCCGGCGCGACAAAGCATGGGTAAAATCCAACGTGGTTCGGCATTGTGCTTGTGTCCAACCGAAAGTGATATCCATACACTATCTTTAAAATCATCGCGCTGTTGCTTGAAGTCACCGCGCTGCCTGTCTCTGCTTTGTGCAGGTCCACTGTCTAATAGTTCTTCGGCTGCGGGTTGTTCTTTGACATGCAGTCGCATAAATGCGCCGGCAATTTGTTCTGCGCTGTAACGAGTTAACAATTCATTGGTGAATGCTTTTTCGTCATCGTTTAATGGATTGCTCAAAGTGGGGTCTTCAAAAATGCGTTCACGGTCACGCTTCGCAATATCATCAACCGAGGGCGGCTTGGCCCATGTGGCATCAATGTTTGCGTTGCTTAGCAATCGTTCGGTGCGTTTACGCCATGTATGCGGCACAATAAGTACACTAACGCCCTTGCGTCCGGCGCGCCCGGTGCGTCCGCTTCTGTGTAATAGCCCTTCTTTGTTTTTTGGAATGTCGGCATGAATTACCAATTCAAGATTTGGTAAATCAATTCCGCGCGCCGCTACATCGGTTGCGATACAAACCCGCGCCCGCCCATCACGCATAGCTTGCAGGGCGTGGCTGCGCTGGGCCTGACTTAGTTCGCCCGAAAGTGCGACCACCGAAAAACCACGGTTGGTAAAACGTGCGGTCATGTGGTTGACGGTTGCCCGCGTTGCACAAAACACGATTGCGCTTTTGGCGTCAAAATACCTGAGCAAGTTAACGATGGCATTATCCCTATCATTAGGGGCCACCGTTAATGCACGGTATTCAATATCGAGATGTTGTTTGCTATCTGATTGCGTGGAAATACGAACCGCATTTTTTTGATAGCGTTTTGCCATTGTTGCAATGGATTTAGGAACGGTCGCCGAAAACATTAATGTGCGGCGATCTGCAGGTGCGGAATCGAGAATATATTCGAGGTCGTCACGGAAACCAAGGTCGAGCATTTCATCCGCTTCGTCCAGCACCACGCCCTTTAGGCCTGATGTGTCAAATGATCCGCGCTCAATATGGTCGCGCAAACGACCCGGCGTGCCGACCACAATATGTGCGCCGCGCGACAGGTTGCGGCGTTCGTCGCGCATATCCATACCGCCAACACACGATACAACCATGGCTCCGGTATATTCGTACAGCCATTCCAGTTCGCGCTTGACCTGTAATGCAAGCTCGCGGGTTGGTGCCACCACCAATGCCAGCGGAACCCGTGCCTTGGCAAAGCGCTCATTG
>DAOWFT010000025.1 GCA_030637845.1 Thalassospiraceae bacterium | reverse complement strand
TAGCTGTGCTTCCATAGCTGCCAACGACAGGTTTGTATCTGCTTCGTCATCTTCCTCGTCGGCTTTTTCGTCATCGGTTTTAGGCGTACCGTCGGCTTTTAGCTCGGTTAGGGGTTTGTTGGCCTCCACTAACTGGGCCGGCTTTCTCATTACTCCGGCTGACTTGTCGCGTTTGGCGGCTAGGCCTTCTTTTTCTGCCTTTACCGCGGCGATGGAATTATCCGGCTGCTGACCGGGGCCACCACCGTATGTGGCATCAAGATCAATAATATCGCGCAGCAACAGGTCGGATGAAACCAGCGCATCATGCCACGTTACAATGGCGCGAATGGTAAGCGGGCTTTCGCAAATGCCGCCAATCATCATTTCGCGTCCGGCTTCGATACGTTTGGCAATTGCAATTTCGCCTTCACGCGACAGCAATTCAACCGAGCCCATTTCACGCAGGTACATACGAACCGGATCATCGGTACGCCCGGCGTCACTTTCGCCGACATTGCCTACGGGTTTGCCGTCTTCGCCTTCTTTGCCTTCCTTGCCTTCCTGTGCATCTTCGCCGTCTTCGTTTTCGACAACGTTAATGCCCATTTCGGAAAGCTGGCTCATGGTGTCTTCGATTTGTTCGGACGTCACCTGATCCTGCGGCATGGCTGCGTTCAATTCGTCATAGGTGACGAAGCCGCGGGCTTTGCCGAGCTTGATTATTTTCTTGATGCTTGCATCAAAGCTGTCGAGCAGCGGGTCATCGCCCTCTTCACGCTCGCCCTTGGATGATTTGTCGCTCTTGATCTTGGCTTTGAGCCGGGCCTTGGTTTCGGCCAGCGTCAGTTCCTTGATCTTGCTTTTTGCGGTTTTGGCCTTTGCCTTGGGCGCAGCTTTCTTTTTGGCCGCAACCTTTTTCTTTGGTTGCACCTTTGCCTTTACCTTTGCTTTCGCCTTGGGCTTGGCTTTGGGCTTGGGCTTGGCTTTTGCTGCCTTGGCCTTGGTTTTGGCTTTAACTTTTGATTTAACCTTAGACTTGGTTTTTGCTTTTACCTTGACCTTGGCTTTTACCTTGGTTTTGGTCTTTGCCTTAGCCTTGGTTTTAGCTTTTGCCTTTACTTTGGTTTTAGTTTTCGATGCTGCCATCTGCCGTATTAGACCTTTTCCGCTTTAACCCCCGCACAAAGCTAGAGGCGGCCACAATGTATAAAAAACATTTGCGGCCAAACATTCATACCGCGGCTGGATTTTTAAATCCCACCCCGGTGCTCATTTGGCGTTTTTGGTCACCGCGCCGTATTCCTGAGTTTTGAGAATGCGGACTCGCTCAAAGGCTTCCGTTGTATTCTCTGCAGCTAGCAGCTGCTGTGCTTCCAGGATTTCGGCCTGCAGGTCCGATTGCCGATATTTCGCGTATGCCTCTTCCCAACTCTCTAATGCTGTCTCATCGTCTGCTTCTTCGCGCGCGATAGAGACGTTTACAAATCGTTTGGAACCCAAGAGTTCGTCGAGGATTTCCGCATAACCGCTCTGCCTGAGATGGGCCTTTATGCCTGCGGCGTCAAGGCCTTGTTCCCCGGCCAGTGTCTTTAGAGCTTCCTGCCTGAGGTTGTCAAGGTTTGAGGATAAAAAGGTAAGGGTTCCCAGCCGCTCACAGACAAAATCAAATATTTCCGGGTGGGTCACCAGATTGGCCACCATGGTCTCTTCGAGCATGCGCGCGGTTGGAACTTTGGCTTGTTTCATGGCTTTTAGGCCCTCACCGGGGGCAAAAACACCGGATTTGTCTGCATATTTTTTTAATGATGGTTTTGCCCATTGGCCGGTTCTATAGCCGGATTTGGCGCCCGGGCGGCTATTTTGCCCCTGCTGGCCCTGCCCCCGGCTGGCCCAGATGCGGTCTTTGAAGCTGGAAAGAAAATGGCTGCGAAGAGTTGGATCCTCTATGGCCCGGGCGTGATCTTCCAGGCGTTTTTGTAAAGCGGCCCGGCCTTCGGGCGTGGTGGTGTCTGCTGCGCCCACCTCCATCTGCCATAATATTTCCGATAAGGGATTGGCTGCGGCAATGACGGCACCAAGCGCCTTGGGGCCTTCTTTTCTGATTAGCGTGTCGGGGTCTTCGCCGGCTGGCAATATGGCAAACCTCAAACCCAGCCCCGGCCTTATGAGCGCCAAAGCCCGCTCGGCCGCCCGGGCCATGGCCCGTTGACCGGCATTATCGCCATCAAAACAAAGAACCGGTTCGGGGACTATTTTCCAAAGCTCGCGCATTTGGTCTTCGGTCAGCGCGGTTCCCAGCGGGGCGACCGCGCCGGTAAAGCCCGCCTGATGAAGGGCAATAACGTCCATGTAGCCTTCGGAAACAATTAGCGCCTGACCGGAGCGCGCCGCGCTTTGTGCTTTTTCCATGGCGTAAAGAAGGCTGCCCTTGTGAAACAAATCGGTTTCCGGGCTATTTAAATACTTCGCAACTTTTTGGGCCGTTTTATCGGTTTCTAAGGCCGGTAATATGCGCCCGCCAAAAGCCACCACCCGGCCACGACGATCGAGAATGGGGAACATCACCCGGCCCCTGAACCTGTCATAGGGGTCGCGGGATTTATCATCGGGCTGGATTATAAGGCCGGCGCCCAAAAGCATTTCATTTGTGATGCCGTCTTTGCCTACGAGGGCTTTTTTAATACCGTCGCGTCGGTCCGGGGCAAAGCCAATGTTAAACGATTTTATGGTGTCTTGGCTTAGGCCCCGAGCTAACAAATAATCGAGCGCTTCGCGGCCTTCGGGCGCATAGAGTTTACCCGCAAAATACCTTGTTGCAGCCTCGGTTGCATCATAAAGGGTTTTGCGCCGTTCTTCCCGGGCGCGGTCTTCGGGGCGTTCTTCCGGCAGGGCAAGCCCGGCCTCGCTTGCCAGCTTTTCCACCGCTTCCCTGAAGCTGAGGCCTTCGGTTTCCATTAAAAAATCAAAAACCGAGCCATGCGCCCCGCAACCGAAGCAATGATAAAAGCCTTTTCCTTCGTTGACGGTGAAAGAAGGCGTTTTTTCTTTATGAAACGGGCATAGGCCGGAATGTTCGTGGCCCTTTTTGCTCAGGCGCACGTTACGGCCCACCACATCGGCAAGACCGATGCGGGTTCTTATTTCGTCAAGAAACTGGGAAGGAATAGCCATTTATTTACCCAAAATCCGGTTTATTTACCCGATTATCGCTCAAATCAAGCGCTCAACGGATAATGCCCCTTAAGGCGCGCAAGGGGAATCGGGAGTTATTATAAACGATACAGATTGTTATCCACAGGTGGGATTAAAATGGCCGAAATGCCTGAATAAACTGTCAGGCAAGCAAATCAGACGCCAAGAATATCTTTGACTATGCCCGATGCTTTGGAAAAATCCATGGATCCGGCATGGCGTTCTTTTAATGTCGCCATGACCTTGCCCATGTCTTTCATCGACGATGCCTCCAACTCGGTGACAATTGCCTGTACCGCCGCGGTTGCAGTCTCTTCATCCATTTGTTCCGGCATGAAACCTTCGATGATTTTTATTTCGTCTGCTTCCTTGTCGGCTAATTCCTGACGGCCACCCTTTTCATACATTTCGATGCTATCGCGGCGCTGTTTTATCATCGATTGCATAAGCGAGAGGACTTCTTCGTCGGGAACGCCATCCATGTTGCCCTTTGAACGGGCGGCTATGTCGCGGTCTTTCAGCGCGGCCTGAATAAGGCGAATTGTCGATGTTGTAGTTGTGTCTTTGCTCTTCATGGCAGTTTTAAGGGTTTCAGACAGCTTGGTACGGAGCATTGGTATCCCTCGTTAGTTGTTTGCGTGCTGGTATCGGGTTTTTTGTCGACTCGGGGTCTTGCTATATGCCCCTTTGCAGAAGGACGGGACAATAGCGAAAAAGAGGCCTGAAAGCAAACTCCAACTACAAAATAAGTAATTGAAAATAAACAATAATTTTTAATTTATAGGGGCCTTGACTGGAATTGGGCTATGCCTTAATACCACCCAAACCAACGGCTTTTGGTTTTTGAAAAGCTTTAGGAACATCCAAGCATGACACCAGCGCACAAAGAAAACGCCCCTAACGATGAAGGGACGATTCTTTCCTCACGCCAAGAAAATGAAATGCCAAGCAGACCAGAAGGCTGCAATGCGGCAATAGTTCTGGCCAGCGGCGAGGTTTTCTGGGGCCGCGGGGCCGAGGCATTGGGTGTTGCGGTGGGCGAGGTTTGCTTTAACACCGCCATGACCGGATATCAGGAAACCCTGTCCGATCCGTCATACGCCGGACAAATAATAACATTTACCTTTCCCCACATCGGCAACATCGGCACCAACATTGAAGACATTGAAACCGACAAGCCAGCGGTGCGTGGCTGCATTTTGCGGGCCGATATAACCGATCCCGCCAACTGGCGTTCCGGCCAGCATCTGGATGCGTGGTTAAAAGAAAATAATCTGGTGGCCATATCCGGCGTTGATACCCGGGCGTTGACCCGGCGCATCCGTGACGGCGGCGCACCCAATGGGGCGATTATTCATCTTGCAGAAGATGAGGCAGCCGACATTAACCCGGCGGCCCTGCGGGTAATGGCCAAGGACTGGCCATCTCTGGAAGGTGCCGATTTAGCCAAAGAGGTAATGTGCGATAGCGCTTACGAATGGGATGAAAGCCGCTGGGCATTGGGTTCTGGCTACGGAAAACAAACCAAACCCCGCTTTAACGTGGTGGCGGTTGATTTTGGCGCCAAGAAAAACATTCTGCGTTGTCTGGCCAGTGCCGGATGCCGTGTAACCGTGGTGCCGGGCGACACCAGCGCAGCCGAGATTTTAAAAATGAAGCCGGACGGGGTGTTTCTTTCCAACGGCCCCGGCGACCCGGCGGCGACTGGCGAATACGCCGTGCCGATGATTAAGGCGATATTAGAAAGCGCCACCCCGCTATTTGGTATTTGCTTGGGCCATCAAATGCTTTCACTGGCGCTGGGGGCCTCAACCCAAAAAATGCACATGGGCCACCGCGGTGCCAACCACCCGGTAAAAGATTTGGAAAGCGGGCGGGTTGAAATCACCTCCCAAAACCACGGCTTTGTGGTTATGGGTGAAACGCTGCCCGATAATGTGGTCGAGACCCATACATCATTGTTCGATGGAACCCTTGAAGGAATAAAGGTCGAGGGCAAACCGGCATTTAGTGTGCAGCACCACCCCGAAGCATCCCCGGGACCGGAAGACAGCCATTACCTGTTTGATCGGTTCGTAAAAATGATGGAAGAAAAAAGCTAGGCCAATGCCAAAAAGAACAGACATCAAATCCATCCTTATTGTCGGTGCCGGGCCAATTGTTATTGGTCAGGCTTGCGAGTTTGATTATTCCGGGGCGCAAGCCTGCAAGGCATTAAAGGACGAGGGCTACCGGGTAATATTGGTTAATTCAAACCCGGCGACCATCATGACCGACCCCGGCATGGCTGATGCCACCTATGTTGAGCCCATCACCCCGGAATTTTTAGAACTGGTAATTAAAAAAGAAAAACCCGATGCAATTTTGCCGACCATGGGTGGGCAAACCGCGCTTAACGCCGCCATGGCCCTATCGGAAAATGGCGCGTTGGAACGCCACAATGTTGAATTAATTGGCGCCAACGCCCATTCCATCGCCAAGGCCGAAGACCGGCAACTGTTCCGCGATGCCATGGATAAAATCGGGCTCAATACGCCGGACAGCCAAGTGGTTAAATCCATGGAAGAAGCCCAGCT
>DAOWFT010000046.1 GCA_030637845.1 Thalassospiraceae bacterium | reverse complement strand
TCTGGCTTCGCTGTATGATGGATGATCGATTGTCCGGGCAAGGCGCGCCTTTTTAAGGTCGACGTCATAATAGTCATTTAGATTATCAAGGCCGATTACTTCATGCCCCGCGTCCAACAGCCGGATAGATACATTACTGCCGATAAACCCAGCGCTACCTGTTACCAAAACCTTCATCAATTTTCCTTAAAATTTTGAGTTGCGGGTGCAAGATAGCCCATGACCACCCGGCCTTGAAGGTATTTATTTTTCACGTATAAGCAAATAGCGCCCCTTAACCCCCTACCCAATCCGCTCCGGCACTGGTAAAGTGGGCTTTGCAAGAGAAAGGCCCTATCCATATGGATTTACACGATTATTTCAAGTCTGAACTGGCCGATCACCAAGCGAGCTTGAGCGCGCTGGGCGAAATGGTCGAAGAACCGCTCGGCAATTTGGTGAATGCCTGCCGTGAAAGTATTGGAAATGGTGGGAAAATAATGTTGTTTGGCAATGGCGGCAGCGCTGCCGATTCCCAACACATTGCAACCGAACTGACGGTTCGTTATGAAAAATCGCGGGGGGCCATTGCGGCTATCGCGCTGACTACCGATACCTCAACCCTGACAGCCGCCGGTAATGATTATGGCTTTGATGATATTTTTTCCCGTCAGGTTGAGGCCCTTGGCCGCCCCGGAGACGTTGCCATAGGTATCAGCACATCGGGCAATAGCAAAAACGTAATCAAGGCGCTTGAAGCCGCAAAATCAGGCGGGATGATTGGGGCCGGGCTAAGCGGACAAGGCGGCGGCGCCATGAACGGCTTGGCCGATCCATTAATTGTGGTGCCAAGCGAGCGAACCGCCCGCATACAGGAAATGCATATCCTTATCGGTCACATATTATGCGGGGCGCTGGAAAACGGTTTAGCTTAATTGCTGCGTTACTTCTCAGCCCAGCTAGCTTAATGGCTGGTTCCGGCTGAATAATTTATTTTGTTAAATACATTATATTTACCAACCGGTTTTTTCATCGGTATGCGTTTTACCTCTTCCAATGTAACCGCGTCGTAAACCACCACCCAGCCATCCATTTCCCATACACTAACCAGCGCATGGCTGCCATCGCGGTCAAATTCAACATGGGCGTTGGTCTTGCCCGGTGCCGGGTTGATGGTTTTTATTATTTCAAGGGTTCTGGTATCGATTACGTGAAGAACATCCTTGTTCGGGCCAAAAAAAACATCGACCCAGGCATAGGGGCTGTTTTCATGGCCGCGCATGAAAAACCCGGGGCCCATGGTTTCGATGCGTTTGATGGTTTTCCAGGTCTGCATATCAATAACACTGACCGCGCCTTCCTTAAGGTGCGGGGTCGCCAATACCCGTCTGCCTTGATATTCGAAGGTGATACCGGAACCAAGATGGGGCATTGATGAAAGCTCCAGATCGCCGACCTTGCGCCCGACGTTGAGATTAACCACTTGCCCTTTTTTTGCATTACGCGCGGCACCGAAAGCGGTGCGGTAATCCTGATCAAAAAAGAAATCATCAAGATAGTCATCGAGCTTGATACGCCTAAGCGGGAATGGGCCAAAATCGAACGCCCCTTCTAGCTGGCCGGGTTTATAATTATGCACCAACCCCCTTGCCACCGGTTTGGGGTTATCCATATACGAAATTTCCCATAGTTCCGGAATGTCTTTCAATGCAATTAAAAAACTTTCGCGCGGCGGGGCGTTATATACCGCGCTGGCCCTAGAAGATTTGCCCTTGTCATCAACAATATCAAACATCTTTAACACCGAAAGATCTTTGCTATCCATCAGCACAAGGGTGTGGGGCAAATAATTTGCCGCCATGACGTAACGGCCATCACTGGAAACTGCAATGTTGCGAAGGTTTATGCCGACCCGGACCTCGGCGACCAATTCAAAGGTGTAAAGATCATGTTTGGTTACCCAGCCATCGCGTGAACCAAAATAAACAAATCTGCCATCGGGTGAATATTTTGCGCCGCCATGAAGTGCGTAATGGGTTTCAAATCTAGCTAATTTCTCAAACGTATCACCATCAAGGATGCTTACATGGTGATCGCCGGTTTCAACCACCACAAACAAATTAAGCGGATCGGCATTGTGTAACGGCTTGCTTGGCAGGTTGTCCAAATCCTGCAATATTTCCCTGCTTTCATTTATTTTATCAAGACCCCATTCAGGCACGTAATCGAGAGACGAATAAACGTATTCAACCAGCGCATTAATTTCATCGTCTGAAAGTATTTCGCCATAGCCGGGCATCTGGGTAGCGGGGCGACCATTTGTTATAATGTTTTTGGCCTCACCTTTTTTAAGGCGACCAAGGTTACCCGGCAAAAGCACGGTTCCCATTGCGCCCAAACGCTCAGGCCCGTGACAATCAGAACAATGTTCTAAATAATTTTCTTTCACGCCTGCGGCCTGTGCTTGTGCGCGTGGCGCAATCATGATCGCCAGCAATAGAATGCAGGCCGAAAAAACGCTTATTTTCATAGGATTATCCTGTTTTGGCATTATGATGACGATTGCGACCTTTTGAAAACGGCACAACTTCCAGACGCTTATTATCGCCACTTGCCCCTATTTCTTCGTCAAGCAGATAGCACCCGGGGTCTTCGTCCCAGAAGCTACCGCTTATCTGATGGGCGCGGGTGCGGGTATTGCCGTTACACATTTCAAGATACTTACATTCTTTGCAGCGGCCTTGAACCGGACGCGGGCTTTGCTTTAATCCGGCCATAAGCGGATCAGATGTATCTGCCCATATTTCAGAAAATGGTCTTTCATGCACCGAACCCAAATCATAATGCCACCACATGGTATCGGGGTGAACGTGACCGGTGTTATCAATATTGGCAACATTAACCCCCGATGCATTGCCGCCCCAACGTTTTAACAGCTCGGCTATGTGCTCAGCACTTTCAGGGTAATTTTTTTCAACCCATTTTAGCAAAAATGGGCCGTCGGCATCGTTGTTGCCGGTGACGAATTCTTTTTTACCGCCCAACTTTCTATCTTCCATGCAATGGTTGAAAAGTTTTTCCATGGCATCGCGGGTTATGGAATGAACCGCGTCATCCTTGCGGTTATGGTTGCCGCGTCCAGCGTAATTAAGGTGCGATAAATAGAACTTATCAATTCCCTCGTCATCCATTAGCTTTATAAGGCCGTCTAGTTCATGAACATTGTCTTGGGTCATGGTGAAACGTATGCCGACCTTGATGCCTTCGTTAACACAAAGACGAATTCCCTTCATCGATGCATCAAACGCGCCCTCACGACGGCGGAATTTATCATGAGTTTCTTTTATTCCATCTATGGAAATGCCGACATAATCGTAACCAATTGCGGCAATACGTTTTATCATTTCTTCGTCAATCAACGTGCCATTGGTGGAAAGGCCCACATAAAAACCCATGTCCTTTGCCCGTTTTGAAATATCAAAAATATCAGGGCGCAACAGCGGCTCGCCCCCGGAAAGTATAAGCACCGGAACACCAAAAGATTTAAGGTCATCCATCACCGAAAATACTTCGGAGGTGGAAAGCTCACCGGGGAAATCCTTGTCGGTGGAAATTGAATAGCAATGCTTGCAGTTAAGGTTGCACCTGCGAATAAGATTCCAGATAACAACCGGCCCAGATGGTGTGCGTACCGGCCCCAATGGTTGGGGGTCGATTATTTCATCTATGAATTTAGATAGGCGAAACATTCGTGCTCTTTCTTTGTTGCTGTTATTTAAGAACTTATCCTAAGTCCGGTTTTTTTCAATATTCGTTTGCTATAAATAATATCGCTGGCATTCACGCTATTGCCAAGTATGGCAGTTATTTCTTTAGCGTGGGATTTTACTTCTTCGCGTGTTTTACCATGCACCATGGCAAACATATTGTATGGCCAGTGCGGCAAATGCCGGGGGCGGTGATAACAATGGCTTACAAATTCAAGCGCGCCAACCTTTTGTCCCAGTTCAGAAATATGTTCATCGCTAATATCCCAAACGGTCATACCGTTGGCATTAAAGCCCAATTTATAATGGTTGGGCACAGCGCCAATACGCCGGATTACCCCACCTGCGAGCATTGCCTGCATCCGTGCCTGCACCTCAGCCCCGCTTAAACCGACCACATCACCAACCGCGTCATAGGGCTGGGCGGTCAAGGGCAGCCCGCCCTGGGTCGCGGCTATTATGGCCCGGGTGGTGGCATCAATTTTTGAAACATCGGCTTTCATGGATTAAACCTCAAACTTAAGACCAATGAAAAATTCTTCCATTTTGGGAACGTTCAACACCGAAAGTCCGGTTTCATTTTCAATTGCATTGATGATTTTTTCTATTTCTTGCCTGGTTTCGGTGGCTATCACAAACCACATATTATATTCGTGTTCGCGTTCATAATTGTGCGCTATCTCGGGGTGGGCATTTACCAATTCCGCCACCCGTTCAAAATCATCTTGTGGAACCGAAAGCGCCGCCAGCGTTAAGCCCCCGCCCATGCGTTCGGCATTGACCAGTGGCCCAAAACGGCTAAGGACACCGCTTTTCAACATTCCATCAATGCGGGTTATCAATTCATCTTCACCCATGCCAAGGGCGGCCCCGGCCTCAAGATAGGGGCGGTCACATATTGGAAACCCACCCTGCAGCGCATTTATTACCAGCCTGTCTTGTGCGTCCAATATGGCTTCACTCATCGTTTTTCACCGTTTGTATAACGTGCGCCGCGCTGTTTGAATTGACGATTACTAAAAAGGACTTCATTGGGTATGTCATTGATTCCCAATTTGTCGGCAAGTTCACGCACCTGCGACAAAACAATTTCGCGCTTGGCCCCATGAACCATACAAAAAAGATTATACGGCCAGTCAGGCAGCCTGCGTGGACGCTGATAGCAAAGTGTCACAAAATCAAATTCACCCATGCGTCTGCCAATTTCATCGACCATTTCATCTGGAATGTCCCACACCACCATTGCGTTGGCGGTGTAGCCCAAACGCCGGTGCTGCACCACAACACCAAAGCGACGGATGATATTGCGTTCTATTAGGCTTTCAAGCGCACTTATTACCCCGGCCTCGCTCATGCCGAGCCTTGCGCCCAACACATTATATGGCCGGGGATCAAGTGGCAGGCCGGTGCAGAGGGCTTCAAGCAAGGCAAGCTCATCATCGCTTACGGCAAAATCACTAAGCTTATGGTTGGCTCGGGCCATAATGGTGCTTGCTACCATTTAAGTTTAAATCCCAAATCAAGATGATAATCATGTTCCATCGGCAGGTTCATCGGGGTAATTCCGGTCTTGTTTTCAATTTCTGCCAGAACCTCTTGCAACCTGCTCTCATTCGGCGCGGTAATAACGAACCAAAGGTTAAAACTGTGTTCGCGTTCGTAATTATGGTTTACCTCGTCAAAGCTTGAGACAATTTTTGCAATCTCGATTAATTTTTCCTGAGGTACCTTCATCGCCGCAAGTGTGCTGACGCCGACTGTTCCCGGCCGCACCACCGCGCCGATGCGGCTGATGGTTTTGTTTTCAATATGACGGGTAAAATCTTCCAGCACCTCGCCTTCGCTTATGCCTAAGCTTCTTCCAATTTCGGCAAAGGGTCGGGGGACAAGCGGAAAATCGCGCTGGAAATCGTTAAGTAGCTTTTTATCGGTTTCAAACATTTTTCAAAGCCCCATCCTGGAGGCGCGTGCGCTCAGGAAAATACCGCTGGGGGTGTCGACTGGAAGTTCGGTTATTTTTTCTAATGTTGTGGTGTCATAAACTTCAACCACGTTGCGATCACGAACCGATACCCATATCTGTTCACCCCGGGGAGTGAATTCCATATGTAATATTGCCCTGCCGGGTTTAAAGGTTTTAATTATGCTCATGGTATCAACATCAATGACCTGCAAAACATCGTTTTTGGGGTGGGCAAAGTTGACCCAGACCTGCCGGCCATCGGGCCGGGCCATGGCAAACACCGGCTGGCCATGAACCGGGATGCGGGCAACTTCTTTCCAGCTACTGGCACTTACAACCAAAACCTCATAGCGGCCAATGGCGGGCAGAAAAATATTTCCGCCGGCTGCGGCCCAGCCTTCCAGATGCGGCATCTTGTAAACCGGTAACGGCTCCTCGCCCCGGCCATAGCCATCCAGTATGCGTTTTATGCCCTTTTCCGGGTGCCATAAATCAAGCATGGCCATACCGTCTTCGCCAAACAGCCCGGCAATATAATAACGGGCATCGGGGGTTATAAGGCCGTCATAGGGCAGCAAACCAATGTCGGTAAACTTTGTAATTACCGGCGTATTGGATGCGGAAAAGTCTGCAATCCACGTTTGCCCGGCATCATAAAGGGAAAATATAAACTTGTTCCCCGGAGCATCAACCAACCCAACCGTTTTTGAAAGCAGGCCGCCATCATATTCGGCTGGAATATCGGCTACCATTTCAAGCGTTTGGGAATTAAACACCCGGACTCCGCCCGGTTCATAATTGGAAACCGCAACCAGTTTACCATCCTGTGAAATTGCCCCACCGATGGCATTGCCGCCCTGCACCACACGCTTGACGATTTTTCCGGTCAGTATATCAACTTTGGTCAATCCGCCATCACGGCCAAATACAAAGGCAAAACGTTGATCGCGTGAAAACACCACCGAGGCATGACTAAGGTCGCCCAAGCCTTCAACGCTAAACAGTTTTGTCCGGTTGGTGGTTTCAATTATCTGAATGGAACCGCTGGCGCGTTCAATTATCACCCCAAGGTCCCCGCTGCCGCGCATGTCGGCAAGCGAGCCCGAAGATGCAAGCAACAGGGCGGCAAAAACAAACGTGCGAATAAGGTATTTAACGGTCATTTATTTCGCCTTCCTTCATCCGCCGGACAAGCCACCTTACTTCATTTTCGGTTATTTCAACATTCCACGGCGGCATTGGCGTTCCGGGAACACCTTCAAGTATTACCTCGCTCAGGTATTCGTTATCTTTGCCTTCAAGGTCTTGCGGTAATAGCGCAGGGCCCAAGCCGCCCTTAAGCGTAAGCCCGTGACACGAGCCGCAGTCTTGTACAAGTAAGTGAATAAGTTCGCGCTGACGTTTTGGTTCAGGATCTTGCTCAGTTCCTGCTGCGGGGACTGAAAAGGCTAACAGTAAAAAAAACAAGCCCGCACTAATGAATACATTACGCGCGGGCGACTGACTTAACATCTTCATCATCGTCGCTACCTCCATGGGATATCATCTCTGATCCTATGATATCTGCCAAGCTTGCAACTTGTCCGATGATAATTAATACTGGGCCGTTCAACTTTTGGGCGTTAATGGTGTCTACCAGTGTCGCAAGGGTTGCCTTGCACGACCGCTGCTCAGGCATTGTTGCCTTGGAAACGGCAATTACCGGAGTTGCACCATCAAGCCCTGCGGCCATTAGGTTTGCGGTGATTTGCCCCATATTGGCAAGCCCCATATAGACCACCAGCGTTGTGTCGGGGTCGGCGAGGCTTTTCCAGTTCATATCAAGCGGCATATCGGACCGACAATGCCTGGTAACAAAGCGCACCCCATTTGCCATACCCCGGTGGGTCAGCGGCACCCCAATGGATGCGGCAGCACCGGCGGCGGCGGTTATGCCGGGTATAACTTCAAACGGAACTTCGGCTTTTATAAGCTCAATTGCTTCTTCACTGCCGCGACCAAATACATATGGATCGCCACCCTTAAGCCGCACAACCGTATGGCCGCTCAACGCCAGATTTACCAGCGTTGCATTTATTTCTTCTTGGGGCATGGTGTGGTTGCTGGTTTGCTTGCCGACAAAAATCCGGGCAGCGCCAGCGGGAACAAGGTTGATAACTTCGTCCGATACCAGCCTGTCATAAACAACCGCATCGGCTTCGCTGAGTACCCGGTAGGCCTTCATGGTCAACAATTCAGGATCGCCCGGGCCACCGCCCACTAGATAGACTTTTCCTACCTTGTCGTTATTGCTCTTATTATTCACGGGGGGGATCCCTCCTCTAAAAGAATGCCCTACATAAAATCCATCAAGCTGACATCTCGGGAAAGTGGGACGAGGAACATTCCCCGTCCCAATTAACCGTTCTCAATAGACGTCGTTCATCGTGTTGTAGACGTTGAACTTGCCTGTTGGGGTGACAAGGCGCTTGTCCTTGATCACTTTCTTGAGCTTGCGGGTCTTGTCGTCAACCACAACGATTGCCGATTTCTGGTTTGCGCCGTTCCAGACGGAGAACCAGACCTCGTCACCAGCTTTGTTGTATTCTGGCTGAACAACACGTTTGGCGCCTTCACCCAGATTGGCCCACTTGGCAATTGGCAGTGATACAATTTCCTTGTCCAAATTATTGATATCGAACACACCGATGGACTGATAAATTTCTTCGTCCGAATTAAGTGGTGCATCAACCCAAAGGTTTTTGGATTTTGGATGGGTTTTGATGAACAGCGAACCGCCACCAAGACCGTCAATAGAGGCAACAACCTTCCAAGCATACTGCTTATGCTTAACCGGATCGGTACCAATAAGGATAACCTGATCGTCACCAAGTCCACTGGTAGCCCAAACCGGGCCAAACTTAGGATGAACAAAGTTAGCGCCACGTCCCGGATGCGGTGTTGTGTTAACACCTTCGCGGATCAACTTGACCAGCTTACTGGTCTTGGTGTCGATAACCACGATGGTATTACGGGCATTTGCCGCAGTTAGGAAATAACGCTTGGTGCTATCGAAACCGCCGTCATGAAGAAAACGCTCCGTAGCAACAGTAGTAATGTTTAGGTTATTGATGTCCTTATAGTTGATCATCAATATCTTGCCGGTTTCCTTAACATTAACGATGAATTCCGGCTTGTAGTGTGAGGCAACGATAGCCGCCACACGGGGTTCGGGATGATATTCAGCTGGATCATCCACGGTATAACCACGGGTTGAGGCGATTTTTAGTGGCTCAAGCGTATCACCATCCATGATGGTGAATTGCGGCGGCCAATAAGAACCGGCAATGGCGTACTTATCTTCGTAGCCTTTAAATTTGGAGGTTTCTACCGAACGGGCTTCGATACCAACCTTAATTTGTGCCACGTTGCCAGGAACCTTCATCCACATATCAATCATGTTGACCTGTGCATCGCGACCAATAACAAACAGATAGCGACCCGATGCCGACATACGAGAAATATGAACCGCGTAGCCGGTTTTAATAACGGCGGCAATCTTGTGAGTGTTGCCATCAATAAGTGCTACTTTGCCTGCGTCACGCAAGGTAACCGAGAACGCATTTTCAAGATTGATGTTGTTCAGCTTTTTCTTGGGGCGATCTTTGGGTTTGACGATAAGCTTCCAGCTATCGCGCATTTCTTTCATGCCCCATTTAGGCGGTTCCTGTGGCTCAACCAGTAGATACTTTGCCATCAGGTCTATTTCTTTTTTGGAAAGGTCGCCCGAAGTGCCCCAATTGGGCATACCGGCGGGTGAACCATAGGTGATGAAGTCCCTCAATGCTTCGTGTCCGCGTTCGCGGGTAATATCGACAGTTAACGGTTTGCCGGTTGCACCCTTGCGTAACACGCCATGACAGCCGGCGCAGCGTTCAAAATAGATTTTGTTGGCTTGGGCCTGCTCGGCAGCGCTAAGTTTTGGAACTTCCGCAGCAAACGATGTTCCCACGGACGACAGCGTAATAACGGCAAGTGCCGCAATACCTGATGTCAGCGAGCTAAAACTCTTGATATTCATTTGGCATCCCTCCTGTGTGTATTCTGTGTGTATTCTTTATTCAGGGCTAAATGGCTCAGGCCATTGAGCCCGAAATCCAAAATAATCTATAGCCAATACATAGATTTATTGCCTTGACTAGAGTCAACAAGGTTAAGTTTCTTTTGTATATTAACGCTTTGTTTTTATTGACTTTTGATCCTTATCAATTGGCTTAAGAGGAACCGGGGTATAAGATTGGAAAAAACAGCCAAGGAACCGATGAATTATGGCTCTCATAGAGTGGAGAAAAGATTTCGAAACCGGTTTTCCCGGCATCGATTTTGAACACCAGACATTGATAGAATCAGTGAACGACCTGCATTCGCGCATCGATCAAAGCGGGGGGAATGTTTCCGGTGCCATAAGGCGGTTGGGTGAAATTCATGTTCTGGTTGAATCTCATTTTGCGCTGGAGGAGCGAATAATGCGAGAGGAAGGATTCCCTTTGCCGGTCTGATCTGTCAATTTCAAGTTTAGTGTGACAATTACCCGCCTTTCAAGCGATGTGTATGAATC
>DAOWFT010000069.1 GCA_030637845.1 Thalassospiraceae bacterium | reverse complement strand
CGCGCTCGGAACGCATACGATCATAAACGTTATTGGAAATATCCGGCGGCAGATCGGTACGACCAATACGAACGTCAACCACCTCGATACCAAAGTTCTGCGCATCGGCCGTCATTGCGGCGGTAATTGAGGCCATGATTTCCTCGCGTTTTTCCGACAAAACATCGACCAACGGATAACGAGCCAGCGCATTACGAACGCCTGAGTTCAGTATTTTACCAACCCGGTCACGAAATACGGCTTCGGTCCGCACCGCCTGGAAGAAGCGCAGCGGATCAACAATTTTATACCGGGCAAAGGCATCAACCATGATGCGCTTACGATCGGCCAAAATTACTTCTTCGGTAGGTGGATCAAGATCAAGAACCCGCTTGTCATAATAAACCGCGTTCTGAACGAACGGCACTTTTACATGCAATCCGGGTTCGCGAATAACAACCCGGGGGTCGCCAAACTGCATAACAATTGCCTGCTGGGTTTGATTAACCGTAAACAGGGCGGACGAAAGAGTGACGCCGATAACAACGGCAATAACGCCCATAATAATCAATTTAGGACTGCTCATTGTGCCGTACCTCCACTATTTTTGTTCTGCAATTCCGGCAACGGCAAATATGGAACCACACCAGAACCGCTGGCCTTGGGATCGATAATTACCTTGGATGATTCTCTTAAAACTTCTTCCATTGCTTCAATGTACATACGCTGGGTGGTTACATCTTTTGCCACTTTGTAGGTTTCAAGAACAGACAAGAACTGTTTTGCTTCACCATCGGCTTCCTTGATTACGCGCTCTTTATAAGCAGTTGCGGCTTGGATCATCTTTTCAGACTCGCCGCGTGCGTTTGGAATAATTTTATTGCGATAGGTTTCGGCCTCGTTCTGTTTACGCTCTTTATCCTGACGCGCACGCTGAACTTCGTTGAAGGCATCAATTACCTTTTCCGGTGGATCAACCTTCAACAATTGCACCTGGGTAACGGTGATGCCGGCTCCATAGGAATCGAGAATGTCCTGCAGCAAGCGTCGGGTGCTGTCTGCTACCTGTTGACGACCGCTGGTCATTGCTTCTTGCAATGTTGTCTGGCCAATCACTTCTCGCATTGCGCTTTCAGATGCCAATTTTACCGTGGTTTCCGGATCGCGAATATTAAACAGGAACTGGCTCGCGTCCTTTACCTTCCATTGGGCGGAAAAATCAACGTCGGCGATGTTTTGATCGCCGGTCAACATCATGCTTTCTTCCAACACGTCACGTTCAGCAGTGGGTGCCCGCCCAAACGCAGTCACGCCATCGCCGGCACTTCTAAAGCCAACATCGGTACGCCTGACCTGTTCAACGTCGGGGGTCAAAACCTTGCCGATTGGCGCTGGAAAATACCAGTGCAGGCCGGGCATGGAGGTTTGGACAAATTTGCCAAACAGCATAACCACACCCTGATGACCGGCATCAACCCGGTAAACACCGCTGGCCAGCCAAAGGGCAATGGCAGCCAAAACCGCCAGCATTATGCCGCGGCCCGAACCAATGCCGCCCGGCATCATTTTTTTGAAACTATCCTGCGAACGGCGCAATAGCTCCTCAATATCGGGCTGCCCGGGACCGCCGGCATTACCGCCGCCGCCCCATGGCTCTTTTCCTCCGCCTCCGCCGCCCCATGGGCCGCCGCCTTGTGGTTTCCAGGCCATTCACTGATTTCCTTCCCTGTGTTTAAGTACTATATGTTCAATCGTGCTAAAAAAATCACTCAACAAAAATGGGCACATAAGCAAAAAAATCAAGCCGCCAAGCTTATTTTCATTATTTATATTTGAAAAAACTAATATATTTATCTATATGTGATGCCAATACATGATGAATGTGACGCTTATAGGGCACACAAAGGCCCGTTGCAACGCAAAGAGACAACTCATCGGGGCTGAGATTGCGGCCCCATATGAACCATTTAAAACTGTTAAATCCCCCGACTGGAGAAAACCAATATGACGCAGGCTTCGCAGATATCTGAAAACCAGGTTTTAGAGGCGCTGGAAGGCGTAATGGATGGAGATGAAAGCATTGTCTCCAAGGGCATGGTGCAAGGACTACAGGTTCAGGACGGCCATGTGGTCATGGCTATTGTGGTTCCCCCTTCGGTGGGTGCCAGCGCAGAGCCCCTACGCAAAGAAGCGGAAAAGGTTGTTCATGCATTAAATGGCGTTCTTTCCGCCACAGTAGTGCTTACGGCCGAAAGTGAACCGGGCGGAGGCAATAGCGGCCATGACCATGGCCACGATCACGGCCACGATCACGATCACGATCACGGTAAGGCACAGAAAGAAGCACCGCTGCTTCCCGGCGCCAAGTCCATAATCGCGGTGGCATCGGGCAAGGGCGGTGTTGGTAAATCAACCACCGCTGTAAACCTTGCGTTAGCGCTTAAAGCCCAAGGATTAAAGGTTGGCCTGCTCGATGCCGACATATTTGGCCCGTCACAACCCCGGATGCTGGGCATCTCGGGCGAGCCACAATCATCGGACGGGAAAACCCTCGACCCCATGGAAGGCCACGGCATTAAATGTATGTCCATGGGTTTTTTGGTGGACGAAGAAACCCCGGTAGTCTGGCGCGGGCCAATGGTTCAAACCGCGCTAATACAAATGATGCGCGATATTAACTGGGGCACGCTGGATGTAATGATAGTTGATATGCCGCCGGGAACCGGTGATGTGCAGCTAACTATGGCGCAACAGGTGCCATTGACCGGGGCGATCATTGTATCGACCCCGCAGGACATGGCCCTGTTGGATGCACGCAAGGGCTTGAACATGTTCCGTCAGGTCGATGTGCCGGTTCTGGGCATTATTGAAAACATGAGCTACTTCGCCTGCCCCCATTGTGGTGAGCACACAAATATCTTTAGCCATGGCGGAGCCAAAAAAGAGGCCGATACCGTGGGTATGGAGTTCCTTGGCGAAATCCCCTTGGATGTCCAAATCAGAGAAACATCAGACGGCGGCAACCCGGTTGTGGTTTCCGACCCCGATGGGGCCCATGCGCTTGCCTATAAGGCTATCGCCAAACGTGTATGGGAAAAGACCGAAGACGCACTTGCCGCCAAGGCCGCAAGTGAGCCGCGCATATTGCAGTAAAGGCTTTTTAAGGATTCAGCGATCAAGTGGTCGCTGAATCCTTAAAAAAAGGCGGGCCCATGTGGCCCGCCTTTATCCACCCCAATGTATTATCTATAAATTAGATATAGGAATTGGTTCCCAAAACAGGTAAATACAACTTTGGCTTACATGCAAACCAATGTGTTGCGCGCATAAAATGCTACTTATGGACAAATTAATAGCCATTGTCGGCCAAGCGGTTATCCGGTTTTAAACGGAATTGGCTTTACCCTATCTCCTTGACTTTGCCGAACAAAGGTATATATCAACCCGGTTGCTGCGTTGCACAGTCGTCTTGTGTGTGCCCTTATCGGCCAAGTTACTTCCTGACATTGTGAGCGTTCTAACCGCGTTACCGGCATGTTGCCGGGACGCGTAACTTATTAAATGTAAAAGGAAACTATACTATGGCTAACGGTACTGTGAAATGGTTTAACGCCACTAAGGGCTTCGGCTTTATCGAACCTGAAGACGGCGGCAAAGATGCTTTCGTTCACATTTCAGCACTTGAGCGCTCCGGCATTGGATCGCTCCAAGACGGACAAAAAGTAACCTACGAATTGGTTGCTGGTCGTGACGGCAAAGAAGCCGCCGAAGAAATCAAACTTCGCGACTAATCCTGCTATTTTTAAGAGGCTGGCCGGGGTTCCTTTGCGTTCCCCGGCTTCCTTTTGCCCCGCTGTCATGGCTTGCGCTCCTGCCTTGCCACAAAGACAGCACCACGCACAATAACTGCGTGAAATTTTAGCTGTTTAAGACGGCATGAAAAGAGACATAAATGAATGATTTTTCCGGGCTCGAATTGATCGAGCCCCTACGGCGTTCTACATCCGCCGAGGGCTACGCGGCACCTACGCCGATCCAGGCCCAATCAATACCTCACCTATTGAAGGCCCGAGACCTTCTTGGCGTAGCGCAGACCGGCACCGGAAAAACCGCCGCTTTTGTTCTGCCAATGCTTCAGAACCTGACCGAGACCGCTAATGGCCGCCCCGCACCGGGTCACCCCCGGGCGCTGGTGCTGGCACCAACGCGCGAGCTTGCTGTGCAAATCGGCGACAGCGTGCGCACCTATGGAAAATTCCTGAAAATTAAATCAACCAACATATTCGGCGGTGCGCCGATAAAGGCACAGATCAGGGCGCTTAACGCCGGCGTTGACATAGTCATCGCCACACCGGGCCGCCTGATGGATTTGCTGCAACAGCGCAAGCTGCGCCTTGATGCGGTTGAAATATTCGTCCTCGATGAAGCCGACAGGATGTTGGACATGGGCTTCATTCCCGATGTTCGCAAAATTGCCGCCATGATTGGGCATGACCGTCAAACGGTTCTATTTTCGGCCACCATGCCCTCTGCCATAGCCAAGCTAGCAGCAGGATTGTTAAAAGACCCCATCAAGGTTGAGGTCGCACCCCAATCAACCACGGCTGAACGCATAGATCAAAAAATTCTATTTGTGCAAAAAGCAAAAAAACGCGACCTCCTTAGCGCAGTCCTAAAAGATAAAAGCATTTCCCGGGCGCTGGTATTTACCCGCACCAAGCACGGTGCCGACCGGGTTGCAAAACATCTTGAACACGGCGGCATTCGCAGCGGCGTAATCCATGGCAATAAAAGCCAGAATGCGCGGCAAAGAGCCCTTGATGGCTTTAAACGAGGAAATTTACGCATACTGGTAGCTACCGATATTGCCGCACGCGGCATTGATGTTGATGGTGTAACCCACGTTATTAACTTCGATCTCCCCAATGATCCCGAAACATATGTTCACCGCATTGGTCGCACGGCCCGTGCCGGCAGCGAAGGCAAGGCCATATCGTTCTGTGATAATGAAGAACGTGAT
>DAOWFT010000056.1 GCA_030637845.1 Thalassospiraceae bacterium | reverse complement strand
TAACATACGAAATCGGAAAAGCAGGCAGTAACATTGACGCTATCCAAAAAAATGTCGATAGGTTTATTGCGGTTACCAGCGGTTCCAAAAGCAAAAGCGCAAGCACTGAAAATAAATCATCGCCATCAGGTAACGGCATTAAAATGATAATAAATGATCTTTATATTCGTGGTGGCAAAATTAACGTAAGCGCGTCCCTGATGCAGGGAAAAACAATCACAACCAAGCTCCCCGAAATTCACCTCAAAAATATAGGCAAGAAATCAGGCGGCGCCGATGCCGGTCAGGTTGCCGAGTTACTTATCGCCGCAATATCAAAACACGCTGGCGGTGCGGTTGGCGCGCTTGATCTTTCAAAAATCGGAATAAAGGATATTGGTGCAATCACCAAAGGTGCCGCCGACACGGTAAAGGATGTGGGCACAAGCGGTGCGGGTGCCATCGAAAGCGGCATCAAGGGTGTTGGTGATGCTCTTGGCGGTATCTTCAAGTAGTTGAGGCAAGAACGCGGTCTCGTTTTATGCTTCTTGCATACCACATTGTCGCCATAAGGGTTATCAGCAAAAATGGGGCCATACCCAAGTTAACGAAATCCCATCCCGACACATTCATCAACGCGCCCGATGAAAATGAAGCCATGGCCGCAGAGGCGCTTACTATAAATTCATTCAAGCCCTGAACCTTGGCTTTTTCAGCCGGACGAAATGCCTCAGCCAATAATGTGGTTCCGCCAACAAACAAAAAGTTCCAGCCGACACCCACCAGAATAAGGGTGATAAGGAAATTACTAAAATCTATTCCCGATGTGGCAACCACCCCGCCAATCGCAAACATGGCCATGCCTGAATATAGCACCTTCAGTATGCCAAGCCGCCCAATAAGCCAGCCGGAAAAAAATGACGGAACAAACATGGCCAGCACATGGCCCTGAATAACCCCGCCGGTGGCTTCTATTGAAAACCCACACGCCTCCATCGCCAGCGGGGTTGAGGTCATCACCAGCACCATCAATCCATAGGACATGGCGGCGCTCAACGCGGCGGCAATAAATACCGGCTGGCGGATTATCTCAAGCATCGGGCGACCGCCCTCCTCATGATGCTCCTCAGCTGGTTTTGGTATGCGTAAAAAAGAAATAATGGCAAAGGCGACTATGCTAACCGCACTGGCGGCAAGGTACGATCCGGCAAACGGTATGGGGGCCAAAAGATCGCGGGTTGAAACCGCAATCCACGGCCCAAACAGCGCCGACGCCACCCCGCCGGCAAGAACCAATGATATGGCGCGGCTGGCATAATCAGCGGGTGCGGCCTCAACCGCGGCAAAGCGATAATACTGGGTATGGGCCTGATAAATGCCGCCAATAAACGCGGAAAGACTGAACAGCCAGAAGCTGCCTTGGGAAATCGCATAGGCCGCCAGCACGCCGCTGATTATTCCGGCGCCGGCGCCGAGCATAAAACCGCCACGCCTGCCGATACGGCGCATGATAAAAGATGCCGGAATCGTAGTCAGCATGGCGCCGACCACATACATGGCAACCGGCAGCGTCGCCAAGGATTTATCCTCGGCCAGCATTTTGCCGACCAACCCGCCGAAGGTAATCATGGTTACAGCCGAAACAAGGAACATTGCCTGAGACGCAGATAGCAGCGCTACATTCAATCTGTATCTCTGAATTGTCATGACTTCTCTTTCTTGGAACGGCCTATCAAACCCCCTATTACACCCATTTCTGGCTAAAAGCGACCAAATACGGTGTTTGTTATCGTTCTGTTCGATACTGAAATTGCTTGACAATTGCTACTTGTTCATGCTTTGTTCTATTAATATGATCAAGAACAAATAGACAGCAGATGGAAAGGTAAAAAAAATGGACCAGTTAAAGATGTTTGCAGATGCCGCCTCATTGGGCATTATTTTCATAGCCGGATACGTATGGCTGGCGGTAGCTTAATCCCGATTAACGGGGCCAAGCTAACGGGGCCAAGCGAGCGAGGCCAATCTAGCTAGGAATGGCCCGGGGCTTGCCCTTTTCATTAATGGCAACAAACACAAAATCGCCCTCGGTTACCTTTATTTCGCTTATTTCGGCCCCTCGGTGGCGATGAACCCATACCTGTACATGGGTGGTTATGGACGTGGTGCCAATATTTATCACGTCCACATAACAGCAAATCACGTCCCCTACGTGGACGGGCTTTTCAAACTTCATTTCCTTTACGGCGACGGTTGCCACCCGCCCCTGCGCCTTTTCGGCCGCCGTAATGCCGCCGGCGGTATCCATTTGACCCAATACCCACCCGCCAAAAATATTGCCGCCAGAATTCATCTGGGCCGGGAAAGCTACGGTGCGGATAACAAGGTCGCCCCTGGGCGTGCCATCCTTAGAATCGATCTTGATATTTGTGCCCATGGGTTTTGCTTCCTTTTGATTTTTTCAATGGCTCGTTAATAATTTAATGTGACTTTACAGTGTATTAAACGACACTGGCTTGTTTTTGCATTTCCGTCTTATATAGGATACTCCGCAGCTACCGACGGGCCAAGAAATGAAACACAACGGGTAATTAAATGGCAGATCTTTTCGATAAAAAAGCAAAAACAAAGGCCCAGGCCAAAACCAAGGCTAAAAGCAAGGCAAAACCTGCCGCCAAGGCCAAAACGCCCCAAGCAAAACCCAATAAGGCCAGGTCTTCGGGCGATGCCTACACCGCAGCAGACATAGAAGTCCTCGAGGGGCTTGAGCCGGTGCGCAAACGCCCGGGCATGTATATCGGTGGCACCGATGAGCACGCCTATCACCACCTTGCGGCTGAAATTATCGATAACTCCATGGATGAAGCGGTAGCCGGACACGCCAGCGTCATAACCATAGATATGAGCGAAAATAACGAACTGACCATTGGCGATAATGGTCGCGGCATACCGGTTGACCCACACCCCAAATTCAAAAATCTTTCCGCGCTTGAGGTCATAATGACAACCCTGCATTCGGGCGGTAAATTTGGCGGCAAAGCATATACAACATCCGGCGGGTTGCATGGGGTTGGTATTTCCGTTGTAAACGCCCTTTCGGAATATGTCCGAGTAGAAGTAGCGCGTGACAAAAAACAATGGGTTCAGGAATTTTCCCGGGGAAAAGCCAAAACAAAACTTAAAAGCATTGGTAACTCGCCCAACAAACGCGGCACCACGGTTACCTTCAGGCCGGATCCGGATATATTTGGCTCGCGCACGCATTTTCGCCCGCATCAGCTTTTTCGTATGGCCCGATCCAAGGCATACCTGTTTCGTGGCGTGAAAATTCGCTGGTCGTGCGATAAAAAATTATTAAAAGACAAGGACGAAAAAGGCATCCCGGAAAAGGCGGAATTACATTTCCCCGGCGGCCTGCAAGATTATGTTGAAGAACGGCTTGAAAAACGCCGCACAATTACACCAAAATCATTTTCCGGCAGGGTTGATTTTAGCTCTGATCAAGGTCGGGTCGAATGGGCGGTTGCGTGGCCGGCAAATGAAGATGGGTTTTTAAATTCATATTGCAACACGGTCCCCACCCCACAGGGCGGCACCCATGAAAGCGGGTTTCGTTCAGCCCTGGCCAAAGGATTGCGAGCATATGGCGAGCTAACCAACGTCAAGCTGGCAGCAAAGATTACCGCCGAAGATGTTTTGGGTGGGGCCATGGCAATGCTTTCTCTTTTTATTCCCGATCCGCAATTTCAGGGACAAACAAAAGAAAGACTGGCAACCCAGGATGCCCAACGGATTGTAGAAAACGCGCTGCGCGATAGTTTCGATCATTGGCTTTCATCCGATCCCAAGGCGGCCAAAGCATTGCTGGACGCAACCATCGAGCGGGCCAATTCAAGGCTAAGACGCAAAACGGAATTAGAAACAAAAAGAAAATCCGCCACCAAGAAACTTCGCCTTCCGGGCAAGCTGTCCGATTGCTCAAACACCTCCTCCGAAGGTACGGAAATATTCATTGTTGAGGGCGACAGCGCCGGCGGCTCGGCCAAACAGGCGCGAGATAGAAAAACACAGGCGATACTGCCGCTGCGCGGTAAAATATTGAACGTTGCCTCGGCCACGGCTGATAAAAAGAACGCCAATCAGGAACTTTCCGATTTAATTGAGGCCCTTGGTTGCGGTGCTGGAAAAAACTTCGACGAAGCGGCGCTTCGCTATGAACGGGTAATCATAATGACCGATGCCGATGTTGACGGTGCGCATATTGCGTCGCTGCTAATGACGTTCTTTTACAAGGAAATGCCTGAACTTATTGAAAAGGGCCATTTGTTTTTAGCCCAGCCGCCGCTTTTTCGCATCAGTGCCGGCGGAAAGGTCGAGTACGCCCGCGACGACAACCACAAAGATGAATTAATAAAAACTGCCTTCAAGGGCAGAAAGGTCGAAATAAGCCGCTTCAAAGGATTGGGTGAAATGCCCCCGGCCCAATTGAAAGAAACAACCATGAGCTTGGAAAAAAGAACCCTCCTTCGGGTTACGGTTCCGGGCGGTCGTGGCGAAGAAGACTGGGACGACCAACACGACACCGCCGAGCTGGTGGAAAGCCTGATGGGCAAAAAGGCCGAGCTTCGCTACGCCTATATTCAAGAACACGCCCGTTTCGTTCAAGACATTGACGTTTAAATATTATCACCGCCAAGGAAAACAAAAGTGAGCGAATTTGACGCAATTATCATCGGCGCGGGTGCTGCCGGGCTAATGTGTGCAATTACCGCAGGCGGGCGTGGGCGAAAGATTCTGCTGCTTGATCATGCAGATAAGATTGGTGAAAAAATACGCATATCCGGTGGTGGGCGTTGCAATTTTACCAACCTGAACGCCACAGCGGAAAACTATATTTCCCAAAATCCTCGCTTTTGTATTTCCGCCTTAAAAAGATACCGTCCGGAAAACTTTGTCGCCATGGTTGAGCGGCACGAGATAAAATATTTTGAAAAAACCTTGGGTCAGCTTTTTTGCCAAGGCCCAGCCACGCAAATTGTTGAAATGCTGCTTGGCGAATGCCGTGATGCCGGGGTTGAAATTAAAAATCCTGCATCGGTCAAGGGCGTTATAAAAAATGATAACGGCTACCGCGTAACAACCGATAGCGACGAATTCAATTCAGCATCGGTTGTAATTGCCAGCGGCGGGCTTTCTATTCCCAAAATTGGCGCCAGCGATTTTGGCCAGCGCATAGCCCGTGAATTTGGGCTTAACGTCATACCCACCAACCCTGCCCTTGTGCCGCTGACGTTTTCCGGTGCCGAGCTTGAAAACATGAAAAATCTTGCCGGTGTGTCGCTGGACGTAAAAATCGGCTGCAACAAAACCATATTCAGTGATGCGTTGCTGTTTACCCACCGCGGTCTAAGCGGCCCCGCCATATTACAAATATCGTCTTATTGGAACAATGGCGATGAAATAATAATCGATATGGCGCCGGGCACCGACACATTTGCAAAATTGAAAACCGCAAAGCAGGAAAGCCCAAAACAATTACCGCAAACCATACTTTCCCGCATAATCTCAAAACGTCTGGCGCAAAGCATAGTTGATGAGTTTGGGTTAAGGGAAGCCATTGGGCAAATAAGTGATAAAACCCTGTTTAAACTAGGTGCCCGAATAAATGACTGGCGGGTACGCCCAACAGGAAGCGAAGGTTACCGCACCGCCGAGGTTACCATCGGCGGAGTTGATACGGATGAGATTTCATCAAAAACCATGGAAGCAAAAAAAGCACCGGGTTTGTTTTTTATTGGCGAGGTGGTGGACGTAACCGGGCAGCTGGGCGGTTATAATTTCCAGTGGGCGTGGGCATCGGGCTTTGCCGCAGGATCAAGCATTTAACACCGATTAAAATGTTTCAAGATGCTCACGCAGGTGACGAGCCGTGGGAAAGCGTTCCAGTATAAGATCGCGACGAAGGCCGCGACATATATCCTTAATTTCCTGCGGGGCCTTGGAATACCATTTATTACCGCCGATGGCCTCAAACAACAGGTGGATGGTGTCGACAATGTCTTCCTTGCGGCGCTCTTTATTGGAGCGGCCAAGGTTGTAAAAATCCACTAATTTTACATCAAAAAATATTCCCTGTGGGCGTATGAGTATATTTTCCGAATGAATGTCGCCGTGATATTCGTTTTTCCAGTGAATTTCCTCCAAGCCGACCACCAATGCATATATCAGGCTAAGTGCCTTGTATGGCGGCATTCGTTTGCCGGGATGCGAGGTGATGTATTTGGAAAGAATTATCCCATCAACGTATTCCGATATCAGGCAGGTTACCGCTTGGCGCCTGATACGAAGTGTTTCTGCGTGGTGATATTGAATAACAATTGAACAGTCGCGAAGCATTTCGAGCTTGCGGGCAAAGTTCATTGCGTCGCGATCATTTTCGTTGCGATGGGGATAGTAAAGTTTGGCCGTGCGCGGAACACCGGTGCGAAATTCACTTACCTTGTAAACTTCGCCTTCGTAGCCGCCACCGAGAAAGCTATCAACCTCGTAGGTTCCGCCAATTATGCGGCCCGGTTTAAGGTCGAATTTTTTAATTTTTGGAGGTTTTGGATGTACATTACGCATATTTTTAAACGGTTTTTACCTGAACTTTAATTTCTCGCCATACCAGCCATATCATAAATAAAACACCAGCCACGGTAAGGTAAAGGCGAACCGGTTCAAAATAAGCCATCAACATCTCACCGCCAAAAATAAGCAGCAGTATTTTATTACATACCGGGCAAGCAACGCCAATAAACCCTAATGCGCCACTGACCCCCGGTTTTTTCCACGAACAACTGGAGCGTCTAACGGAAACATAAACCCCAAACAGCAACGACATAATGCCAAGCAATGCTATTTCCGGGCCTTGCACCGGGGTCATGCGGACAAATAGCGGGTTTTGCCATAGGGCGGCAACGGTTCCCAATATGGCAAACATAAATGCGGCAACAATCACCCCCTGGCCCATGCTGCGCAGAGAAATGGTGGCAAAAAAATTATTCATTGGGTTTGAGCAAGACAGCATACATGTTGTCCGATGTGGGCAATTTATAAGTAAGCCCGGTTTTTACCACAAAGCCCGCCTTGTTCGCCATTTTTTTAAGGGTTTTTGGGGTGAAATAATTCAGGTGATCGGGAAAGCGCAAACCACACCATTTGGGCCCCATTACGGCGCGATTGATACTGGCAAAATTAGGGACCTTTACAATAGCAACCCCGCCGGGGCGAAGGGTGCGAAAAACCTCTTGTAAAACCGGCAGCGGATTGGATTCATGTTCAAGATATGATCTCAGCGTTGCCGCGGAGAAGAAATTATCGGGAAATGTTTTTAATCCTTCGAGCGTCGGCGCGTTTATGCAGCCGCCGCCACTGGCAGACAGGTTGTTATTTGCGGTGGTGGCAAGTTCGGTTGATATCTCAACCCCATAAGGGGTGAACGATGGGCCATATGTGCCCGGCACCGTTCCTTCGCCGCAACCCAGATCAACCACGTTTCCTTCGCTCACCCAATTGGTGACCATTTCGTGAATATTTTTTCTTGGCAACAGGGCCATTCTAATTCGGGTGGCTTTGCTTGCCCGATATGAAACCGGGCGCAGGTCGGCACGGCGGGTTTCTTCGATTTTTGATGTTACCTCCCACGAAAGATCGGTGAAAAGTTTTTCATAATCAGGGCCGCGATCAATATAAACAAAATCGCATTCAGGGCATTGCTTTATGGTCCATACATCATAGCTGAGCTTATGGTCGGGTACGTCGTCGTTGTTTCGTCCGCAAAGGGGGCAGTCACGGTGCGTGACCTGCACATCGCCAAGGTTGGCTGATTTTACCGTAAATGAATTAATCTTGTTCAAAGCCCGGTTTCCTCGTCTATCCCCAGCATAATATTAAGGTTCTGCACCGCCGAACCGGACGCACCCTTGCCAAGGTTATCCAGCACCGCCACCACAACCGCATGGCCGGCTTTTTCGTTGGCAAACACATGAAGCCTTAGCTCGTTTGTGCCGTTGAGAATATCAGGCCGCAGTTGGGTCATGGCAGATGTTTCACCCATGGGTGCCACCGTAACAAACCGTTTGCCCGAATAATGGCTTTCAAGTGCTGCGTGAACATCGCCCGGCGTAGGTGCACCGGGAAGGCTCGATAACTGTAATGGCAATTGCGCCATCATCCCCTGGGCGAACCTTCCAACCGCCGGCATAAACAATGGCCGCGTGCGCAAACCCGAATGTGCCTCAATTTCCGGAACATGCTTGTGTTCAAGCGAAAGCCCGTAGGCAAAATATGGGACATCGGTATATTCGGGCGATGCGCTGTCTTCGAAGCTGGCAATCATTTTTTTACCACCGCCGGAATAGCCGGAAACAGCGTTTAAGCTAACCGGGTGATTGGCGGGAATTATTTCAGCCGATACCAGCGGACCTAACATGGAAATGCTGGCTACCGCATAGCAGCCGACATTGCTAACCCGGCTTGCCCCGGAGATTTTGCCGGCTTGCTCACCGTCAAGTTCGGGAAAGCCGTAAACCCAGCCGCTTGAGACCCGGTGGGCCGAGCTGGCGTCTATCACCCGAACGCTTGAATTTTCAATTAATGAGACGGCCTCACGCGCCGCCTCATCGGGCAGGCACAAAATTGCCACATCGGCGCTATTGAGCATTTCGCCCCGCGCACCCGCGTTCTTCCGGGTTTCCTCGGGCAAGGATAAAAGCTCTATATCGCCCCGCCCTTCAAGCCGGGTTTTGATTTGCAGACCGGTTGTACCGACCGAGCCATCAATGAATACTTTTGCGCTCATTTAACTATTTTCCAAATCAGTATTTTTCTATCTGCGGCGCGTCATCGGTGATTTCATAATAATCACCCTTATCTTTAACAAAGATATGCTTTTCTATCTGAATACCTGTTGGGGCATCTAAGCAACCCGCTGCTATCCCAATTCCATCCTCACCATTCATCCGATAAAACAAGCTAGAACCACAGAATCTACAAAAGCCTCGCTTGGCGAATTCTGAGGAATCATACCACTCAAGACCTTCGTCTGTTAAAAATTGCACTTTGTCATATGGTGCTCTTGTTGCTGCCCAAAGGTGGCCACTTGTGCGCCTGCATTGGCTACAATGACAGACCGTCACTGTTTTTCTAACTTCTTCAACTTCAAAGCTAACTTTTCCACATTCGCATTTGCCTTTAATCATGGCTAACTCCAAAATTACATCACCAAAAAAATCGGGGCCAAAAAAATCGGGCGCCCCCGAAGGAGACGCCCGATAAT
>DAOWFT010000180.1 GCA_030637845.1 Thalassospiraceae bacterium | reverse complement strand
GATAACCACCGATTTACGTCTTAACGAGCCCCGCTACGCATCGCTACCCAACATCATGAAGGCCAAGAAAAAACCCATAGATATAATCCCCGTGGCAGGTAGCGGCGTTGATACCACGCCACGGCTTGAAATAATAAAAGTTGAGGAACCACCGGCGCGCCAAGCCGGAATAAAGGTGGCGGACGTTTCAGAACTGGTCGACAAGCTTAAAAACGAAGCGGGGGTCATCTGATGGGTATTTTGGTAATAGCCGAACACGATAACGCATCACTTAAGGCGGCGATCCGCAACGCCGTGACCGCGGCATCTGAAATGGGCGAGGTAACCATTATGCTTGCCGGTCACAATTGTCAGGACGCGGCAAATGAAGCCGCTAAAATAAGCGGTGCGGCCAAGGTAATAGTGGCAGACAGTGCCGAGCTCGAACACCAGTTGCCGGAAATAATTGCGCCATTGATTGTCGGCCTAATAAAAGACACGCCAGATGGATTTGACGCCATAATCGCAGCCGCCGCCACATCGGGCAAAAACCTGATGCCCAGACTAAGTGCGTTGCTTGACGTTCAGCAGATTTCTGACATTACAAAAATTATATCAACAGATACTTTTCAACGGCCAATTTATGCCGGCAATGCAATTGCAACGGTTAAATCAACCGACAAAATAAAAGTTATCACCGTTCGCACCACCGCCTTTGCCGCCGCCGGGGATGATGGAAGTGCTAGCATCGAACAAATAGCGGGGGGCGATAACAGCGATCTTTCAAGTTTTGTAAGCGCCGAGCTGACCAAATCAGACCGCCCCGAATTAACCGCTGCCAAAATAATTATTTCCGGCGGCCGGGGCATGGGCTCAGGCGATAATTTCAAATTGTTGGAATCTGTGGCCGATAAATTGAACGCCGCCATCGGTGCCTCACGGGCGGCGGTTGATTCTGGTTTTGCCCCCAATGATTATCAGGTCGGACAAACAGGCAAGGTGGTGGCGCCAGAGCTTTATATCGCGGTTGGCATTTCCGGGGCCATCCAACATCTGGCGGGGATGAAGGATTCACGGGTTATTGTCGCCATCAACAAAGATGAAGAAGCGCCCATATTCCAGGTTGCCGATTATGGGTTGGTTGCCGACCTGTTTGATGTGCTGCCGGAACTGGCAGCGAAGCTTGATTAACTGGCCCTTGACTACGCCTGCCAAACACAAGTCTTATAAGGCTTAAAAAAAATGGAGCACGAGCAATGTCTGTGGACGATATCAAGCTAATCGGAATAATCGGTGCCGGACAAATGGGCAGCGGCATAGCCACGGTGGCGGCAACATCGGGCTATAGCGTAATAATTATGGATATCGATGAGGGCCAGCTTGAAAAAGGCATGACCAAAATCGAACACAGCCTCAGCCGTCAGGTTGAAAAAGGCCTGCTCAAAGATGCCGAGCGCAAAGCCTCCCTGCCCCGCATAAAAACCGCAACCTCGATGGACGCTTTTAAAAACTGCGACATTATTATCGAGGCCGCCAGCGAAGACGAAAAAATAAAAACCGAAATACTGAAAAAACTTTTTCCCTTGCTTAAGTCCGATGCGATTATCACCACCAACACATCAAGCATTTCCATAACCCGGTTGGCGGCGCAAACAGACCGCCCGACAAAATTTGCCGGGATGCATTTTATGAACCCGGTTCCGGCAATGGAACTGGTAGAGGTTATTCGCGGCATCACCACCGATAAGGAAACATTTGATACGGTTTCCGCCCTCGCCAAAAAAATGAAAAAAATCCCGGTGGCGGCAGAAGATTTCCCCGCCTTTATCGTTAACCGTATTTTGATGCCCATGCTTAACGAAGCTGTTTACACGTTATACGAAGGGGTCGGCACGGTTGACGCCATTGACGAATCTATGATGCTGGGCGCCCATCACCCCATGGGGCCGTTGGCGCTGGCCGATTTTATCGGGCTTGATGTCTGCCTTGCGGTTATGAACACCCTTTATGAAGGTCTGGCCGATAGCAAATACCGTCCCTGCCCATTGCTGACCAAATATGTCGAGGCCGGCTGGCTCGGGCGCAAATCGGGCAAGGGTTTTTATGATTATTCCGGCGACGAGCCGGTTCCGACACGTTAAATCAAGGATATAATTACGCATGAGTAGCAAATGGGATGCCCGCTTTCTTCGCCTTGCAAACGAAGTTGCTAGTTGGTCAAAAGATCGTTCGACCAAGGTCGGCGCGGTAATAGTAACCGATGACAAGACCCCGGGGCCGTACGGTTACAACGGTTTTCCCCGGATGATTGATGACGAAATCGAAGAACGTCACGAACGGCCCAATAAATACGACTGGACCGAACACGCCGAACGCAACGCAATTTATAATGCGGCCCGGGTCGGCTTTAACCTGACCGGTTGCACCATATACGTAACCCACGTTCCCTGCCCCGATTGTGCCCGGGCCATATTGCAATCTGGCATTAAACGGGTGGTGGTGGATAAATCCAGTGTTGAGGACGCAGATTTCCAAAAGCGTTGGGATGAAAAAGGCCAGTTTTCGGAAAAAATGTTTGCCGAGGCCAAAGTGAAAATGGATTACGGACACGCCTTGAGCGAAGACGACATTCGCGGATAAAAAGGTTGGCTAGTTAAGCTCGGCCCGAACCTTGTCGCGATAAACATCGATGGAAACCATCTTGCCCTTAACCTGGGTGTACCAGAACTGCCAGCCATTACAGGCCGGGGCCTTTTGCACGAACGCACCGACCTGATGGATGGAGCCCTTGAAATCAGATGTAACCAACGTGCCGTCGGCGCGAACCTTGGCCGAATAACGCCCGCGCGGGTCGGTTAATACGGTTCCGGGTCTTATCATGCCGCGTTCAACAATGGTGCCAAAGGGAACCCGTGGCAGGGAACGCTTGCTTTCGTTCATTACCAACGATTTATCTTCGACCTGCTTGACCTTTTTAATGCGCCCACGGGCCAGCTCGGCGTATTCAATTTCGCGCTCCAGCCCAATGAAATGACGGCCCAATGCTTTGGCGACGGCCCCGGTTGTGCCGGAACCAAAAAACGGATCCAGCACCACATCGCCCACTTCGGAACTTGAAAGCATTACCCGGTACAAAAGGCTTTCCGGTTTTTGTGTCGGGTGGGCCTTGCGTCCGTCTTTTTTAAGGCGCTCAGAACCGGTGCAAAGAGGCAAGGTCCAATCGGAGCGCATTTGAAAATCATCGTTTAATGCTTTCATGGATTCATAATTAAAGCGGTAGCGGGCTTCTTTATCGCGCGCCGCCCAGATAAGCGTTTCATGGGCATTGGTAAAACGCCTGCCGCGGAAATTAGGCATCGGATTGGTTTTTAACCAAACAACATCGTTTAGCATCCAGAACCCGATATCCTGCATCAACGAGCCAACCCGGAAAATATTATGATAGCTGCCAATAACCCAGATGGAGCCATCGGGCTTTAGCAACCTGCGCGCGGCCTTCATCCATTTGGCAGTAAACTCGTCATAGGCTTTGAAGCTGGCGAATTGATCCCAGTGGTCATCGACCGCATCGACCTTGGTGTTATTGGGGCGAACAAGGTCGCCTTCCAACTGCAAATTATAGGGCGGGTCGGCAAAAATCATATCGACGGAACCTTCGGGCAGGCTTTCCATCAATTTAATGCAGTCACCAACAAGCACTTCGTCCAACGGCAGGGCGGATTTATTTACCTCTGCCTTTTTGTCAGCTTTTTTGCTTTTTGTATTTTTTGTCTGTTGCTTGGTCATTACCGGCGCATCAAAGCAACAGAGCGAATCCGCGTCAAGAAAATAAATGGAATCAATAACTTATGATGATTCGCTAATGACACATGTTGAGTCGACAAGGAATCCCGGACTCAACATGTTGTGTTTTAGGGCTAAAAAAAATTTATGAACTTTTTTCAATAATTGCCCGAATTGGAGCAAAACTTTTACGGTGATGGTCTGTTATGCCAAGTTTTTGCAAGCCCGCTTGGTGGGCTTTGGTTCCATAGCCCTGATTTGTTTCCCAACCATAGCCGGGATTAAGGCTTGCTAGTTCAGCCATAATTTTATCGCGGGTTACCTTGGCAATAATTGAAGCAGCAGCAATTGAAAGTGAAATTCCGTCACCACGAATAACGCAACGAGTTTGACAGTTAAGTTTTGGTGCGCGGTTGCCGTCAACCAATGCAATATTCGGGGCCACATTCAGGTCATCCACCGCCCGCATCATCGCCATCATGGTTGCCTGTAAAATATTATTTTTGTCAATCTCGTCCACATCGGCGATGCCGACCCCGATGGTTGCGCAGTCTTGCAAGGAGGCAAAAAGCTCTTCGCGTTTTTCAGGTTTCAGTTTTTTTGAATCATCAAGCCCGCTCACAAGGGCATCGCTGATACCGCCCCTGTCCAGTATTACGGCGCCGGCCACCACCGGGCCCGCCCACGGGCCACGCCCGGCTTCATCCACGCCGACAATGGGGGTGGTAATAGAATTGGCTAAATCGTTTTCTATGGAAAAATCAGGCATTTAGCGTCTCTAGGTTTAAAAAACTGGATAAATATATCCTATCACGCGCCCGGGTTGGCCATGTTATGGTTTTTACCATGCTGACAATAATTATCCCGACCCTAAACGCCGAAGCCACGCTGGGTGCAACCCTGGCCACCACATCGGGGGCAAGCGTTGTGGTCGCCGATGGCGGCTCAACCGATGACACCTGCAATATTGCGCGCGAGCTGGGCGCAAGGGTTGTTGAGGGCCCACCCGGACGTGGACGCCAGCTTGCAGATGGTGCCGAAAACGCAATTACAAACGGGGCAACGTGGCTTTTATTCATTCATGCAGATAGTGAGCTTTCTCCGAACTGGGCGAGCAGTGTTGCAAAATTTATGGCAAAGCCGGAAAACAACCGGCGCGGCGCGTATTTCAAGCTGGCTTTTACCGCTGGGGGCAAAGATGCAATTCGGGTTGCGAAGCTTGCCAACTGGCGGGCTAAAAACCTTGGCCTTCCCTATGGTGATCAGGGATTATTGATATCGGTTGAACATTACAAAAAAATTGGCGGCTTTAACCAAGCCATGGATTTAATGGAAGACGTGGATATGGCCCGGCGTTTGGGCAAAAAAAATCTAACGGGCCTTGATGCGGTCATTGCCACATCGCCGATGCGTTACCAACGTGACGGCTGGTGGGCACGACCAACGCGCAACCTTGTTTGTTTGCTGCTTTATTACGCCGGTGCAAATCAAGCGACCCTAAAGGGGCTATATAAATGAAAAAAATGGGTCACCTTGTTTTAATGGCAAAAGAGCCGCGCATGGGCCGAGTGAAAACCCGGCTGGCCAGCGAAGTCGGGCTAATTAACGCGTGGCGTTTTTACCATTTTAATCTTGCCCGAACCGCAAATGCGCTACGTGACGATCGTTGGCATTGCTGGCTTTCAATTACCCCGGATAGGGCGGTGGCTAAACGCGGTATCTGGCCCCGTGGGTGGAAACGAATAAAGCAGGGAAGCGGCGACCTTGGCGCCAGAATGCTGGGGCCAATGAAAACACTGCCAACCGGGCCGGTGGTAATAATCGGCTCCGACGTGCCGGACATTACCAAGGCACATATAAACGCTGCGTTTCGAAGCTTGGGTGCAAATGATATGACCCTTGGCCCGGCACCCGATGGCGGCTACTGGATGGTCGGGCAAAGACGCAGGCCCGTAACCATTGACCCCTTTAAAAATGCCCGCTGGTCAACGGCCCATGCGCTGGATGATACGCTGGCGGGGGCATTGGCATCACCACGGCGCATACGCATTGCGCTGCTGGATACCCTGTCCGATGTGGACAACAAAAATGATTATTTGAATTGGAAAAATAAGCGCTGATTTATTTTTCTTTAAGACGGGGCATAAGCTCAACAAAATTGCACGGCCCAAAACGTGAATCTAATTGATGGACAAGTATATCATCCCACCCGTCCTTGCAGGCGCCAGGCGAGCCGGGAAGGGCAAATAAATAAGTTCCCCCGGCAAGCCCCGCGGTAGCGCGGGATTGAATGGTTGATGTTTTTATTTTTTCATAGCTTAACATGCGAAACAGCTCACCAAACCCGGGGATAGATTTTTCATAGACCGCTTCAAACGCTTCGGGTGTTACATCGCGGCCCGTTAGCCCGGTGCCGCCGGTGGAAATAACAACATCTATTTCTGCATCGTTTATCCAGGTTCTTAATTGTTGTTCGATGAGCGATTTATCATCGGTGATTATTTCGCGCGCACTTACATTATGACCGGCAGCAGAAACACGTTCGGACAAAACTTTTCCTGATTTATCATTTTCAAGGGAGCGTGTATCAGATACGGTCAGCAGCGCAATATTAACCGGCTTGAATTCGCGAGTACCATCAATTTTTGACATCGGCCACCACCATTGGCTCTTGTCCGAGTGAACGGTACTGGGGCCATTTTCCGCTGGCGACTGCGTCAAGCGATGGCGCCGGCTGGCCCAGACGGTCACGATAAACCCAGAGGTTGGTCAAAACCCGTTCAATAAATATTCGGGTTTCACGCGAAGGCAGGCTTTCGATAAAGAAAAGCGAGTCGCCCGTATCATTTCCCCGGCGCCGCCATTTATTAAGGTTGCCCGGGCCACCATTCCAAGCGGCGGCCATTAAAAATAAATCACCTTTTATTTTTTTATCTTTTAGCAAAATCTGAATGTAGCGCTGACCAAGGGAAAGGTTGTGGGCGGGATCGAACAATGCCGATCTTTTGCTCCAGCGATAGCGTTTGTCGCGGGCAACAAAACCCGCGGTCCGGGGCATAAGCTGCATCAAGCCGCGCGCGCCAACGCCGGATTTTGCCTTGGGGTTAAAGCGACTTTCCTGCCTGACCAGTGCATATATAAGCGCGCGATCAACCTTGAAGCCGTCTTCCGGTTGCCATGCGGGAACCGGATAAACCGCACCATCCAATCCGCCGCCATCAGGGTAAAGCATGGCGTCAAGGCGCATGGAAAGTTCCGCCATACCGGCGTTTGCGGCGATGGCCAAAATATCATTGGCGATGTTCTTGGGCGCTAGCGTCGCAACCTTTCTTAGCTCGCGTTCGGCCATTACGCTTTTGCCAAGCT
>DAOWFT010000191.1 GCA_030637845.1 Thalassospiraceae bacterium | reverse complement strand
ATGCTGACAAAGCCTTTTACAATTAAAATAAGTTCTCTAAAAAGTTGTAACCCACTTACTTATCGCGGGGTCGGCGGGTTATAGGCTTGTCGGCCAGATTTGGCAATACCTGATGCCATATACGGATAACGGCTTACTTTCATCGGGTTTCACTGGTAAAATACTGATATCACCACATAAAATTAGCTGGAAATACTGCTAAATGTGGCTTTTTGGTAACTTTTTGTTCACATGAATATTGGAGTATTACCACTAATTTTATGGTTATTAGAGTTTTTGGCGGGACCCGTGGCAAGGCCATTTTGAAAGTAGATATAAATGCAGTCGTTCATAGATATTTTGGTCGCCTTTGGCTTCAGAGAATTGCAGGAATGGATCGTAGCGATCTGCTCCTTCATGTTCATGCTGAGCCTGCTTGGCGGAATGATATCGGCGCTTTTTGTAATTAACTCCAAACTTCTCAAGCCGCCAAAACTCACCACCAGAATTTCATTCAGGATGTTTATCCTTTCTGAAATAATTCTGATTTTTGCCGCCGGATACTATCACACCTTCATGGTCGGACACATAAGCGGCGCACATGTCGTTTACTGGATTGCTGCGGTAATGATGATGCCGCTATTGTCAGTTATTGGCGCACAGGTAATGTACATAATCTTTTCCGGAAAAATGAAGGCCAAGAAAAAAGCCGCCCGGGATAAAGCAAGAAAAATCCGCAACAACCGCACAACGACAATGGAAGATGGTCACTCCAAAATTGCCAAGACCAGACCTAAGAAAAAATAATCAAACTTCCTTCTTTTCCCAACCACCGCTATCTGTTTGTTGCCAGTAGGTCAGCTGAAGGCCGCTATCTTTGTATGATTTCCATTTTTCCCGCGCAGAACCAAGCGCGGTCTCATCATGTCCGTCAAATATTTCAAAACAGCGCTCATAACCATCAGCGCTTAGTGATGATGCGCCGTCACTAAGAAATAAAAAATGTGCGTCGTTGGGGTTTTCTTCCTTTTCGGTGATCCATATCGGCTGGCTTTCTGCCTCACCGTCTGTGCGCGCTCCATGAGGAAGCCACGAAGCAGGGTTATGCGTCCATAAAACTGTGTTTATATCTTCGGCGCGCTCAGCTGAACCGGTCATCACCACTGCGCGCTTACCCGCGTCTATTGTTTTTTGCAAAAGCTGCCCAAGTGTCTGCTCCAGGGTTGACCTTGTAAGATGGTAAAAGGCAACTTCGCCCACAGGTTCTGTCATTGATTTTACTTTTCAAACCTGTCGGCAACAAAACGGTCAAGCAACCGTACTCCATAACCGGAGCCACCCTTAGGCGTTGTCGGCTTGCCTTTCTTTTCCCAGGTAACGCCGGCAATATCCAGATGCGCCCACTTGGTGTTTCCGACAAATCTTTTCAGAAACTGTGCTGCGGTAATAGATCCACCGCCACGGCTTGATGAAATGTTCTGCATATCGGCTGCGGGTGAGTCTATCATTTTATCAAAGGCATCACCCATGGGCAGGCGCCATAGCTTTTCATCCATTGCCTTGCCTGCTTCTTCCAAATCAACGGCCAGTTTATCATCGTTGGAGAAAAGCCCGGCGTATTCGCCTGCCAATGACACCACGATAGCGCCGGTAAGGGTGGCGAGATCAATCATCAGCTGTGGCTTGAAGCGCTCCTTGGTATACCAAAGGGCATCGGCCAAAACCAACCTGCCTTCGGCATCGGTGTTTAGAACCTCGATGGTTTGTCCCGACATGGATTTTACAATATCGCCGGGGCGCTGGGCGGTGCCCGATGGCATATTTTCAACCAGCCCCACCACGCCAACGGCATTTACCTTGGCCTTACGCCCGGCCAAGGCCTTCATCAGGCCAATGACCACACCGGAGCCACCCATGTCGTACTTCATATCTTCCATGCCGGCGGATGGTTTTAGGGAAATACCGCCGGTATCAAATGTCACCCCCTTGCCAACGAAGGCCACCGGTTTGTCTTTCTTGGTCGCGCCGTCCCAGCGCATGACAACCATGAACGGATCGTGGGCGCTGCCCTGTGCCACACCCAAAAGCGCACCCATGCCCAGTTTTGTCATCTTGGCTTTGTCTAGAACTTCTATCTTTACCCCAAGCTTGGCCAAGGTCTTGGCCTCACCGGCAAGTGTTTTTGGATAAAGCACGTTGCTTGGCTCGCTTATCAGGTCGCGGGTAAAGAACACGCCGTCAATAACCTTGTTCTGTTTGGTGAAGTTGCGTTTTGCCGCAGCCGAGCCTGCACATTGGATAGTTATTTCTTTTATTACCGGCTTGGCGTGACCTTTCTTTTTGGTTTTGTACTTATCAAAGCGGTACGAGCCAAGACGTGCGCCAATACCAACGTGAACGGCCATTTCATCAGCGCTCAGCCCGCAGCCGGGGGCGGCGTCCAGCAATACCTGTGCTTTTTCGCTTTGCGCCTTGAGGGCGGCATATATGCGCCCGCCAATAGTTTCAAACGCGCGCTCGTCAAGGTCTTTGGGTTTGCCCAACCCTACGCACAACACCCGCTCCAGCCGGGTTCCGGCAGGCGTCATTATGGTAAGCGAATGATTTTTTGCCCCCTTGAAGCTTGAGGCCTTTATCGCCTTGGTAATTGCACCACGGGTTGATTTATCAAGTGACGCGGCGCTGGTGCTTAATTTTCGCCCATCAAATACACCCACAACTACTGTGCCTGATTTGGGTTTGCTGGGGTTGGCGAAACTGATTTTCATTTTTAGTGGCCTTTCATGTATTCGGTTATTTTATAAGGAGTAAACTTGCTACCTAATGTAGTGATGCTCGCGATAAATAAAAGGGGTATCGGGTTTATTAGTCTTTATTTTGCGCCTTCTCATAAACCGCGGCATCAGCCAATTCTTCAACAAGCTCTTCAGCCTCTTCTATGTTGTGCTCACGCGAAGAAATCCACAGCCAGCCGCCGGGTAGGCTCATGATCGCAGCGATAAGACCAAACAATAGCGACACCGCCAGCGCGCCGCCAGCGGGCACGCCGACCAGGGCAAAAACCTCAACCATTGCGCCTTCGCGCACACCCCATCCGGCGATTGAAATGGGCAGGGTCTGGATAAGCAAAATAAGCGGGAAAAGCGCAAGGCAATCGATAAGGCTTATTTCCACATTGATGCCAATGGATATCACCCAAACCATAATCGATAGGTTTATATGCCCGAGCATTGCCCAGAACATCAATGGGGCGGCTGTGGATGGGCTCAAAAATGTCTTCCTGACATCGCCGGCGAATATCGCCAATGAGCTAACTATGCGAAAGTGGTTTAATTTTTCAGGCACACGGTCAAGAAACATCAAAAAAATCGTCCCGCCAACCGCAACAGCCAGTAAAGCCATAACCGATAGTTTTAGTATCTCAACATTTCCGCTCATGCCATCAACCGCAAATGGCAAAATTGCCGCCACCATAACAACCAAGGCCAGAACGGTTCCAATGCGGTCTAAAAATACACTGCCGACAGCCGGGCCCAGACCCATACCCGCCTTGTAGGCGCGATACGATCTAATGGCATCGCCACCGACAGAAGAAGGAAGCGCCTGATTAAAAAATGAGCCAATATAAAAAAATCTAAATACCTGTGAATACTCGAGCGGTTCACCGTATATTTTCAAAACCGCATTCCAGCGGTATGCACATATAAACACCTGCACCACAACCAGAACCGCTGCCAGCAAAAGCCATGCGGGTGATGCATTCATTATGTGACCTAGCGCACGGTCAATTCCTACGCTATTCATTATGAATGCGACAAGGGCGATGGAAAACGCAGCCTTCAGGCCAAGAAACAAATGGCTTCGTTTAATTTTGGGCTTAATCATTAGGGGCGCACCGCTAGGCGGTTATTTGGAAATACCGTATTCAGCCATGCGTACAGGCTGGCGTTTTGATCCCCACGAACCGGGAGAGCTTTCAAAAACACCTGCGCATTTTTCGCCGCATTTATTGCAATTTCCGTCATGGTCAATATTCCATGTTGAAAGTTCATACCAGTCGCGGCCAATTAGAATCTGTCCGCAACCATGACAATAGGTGCTTTCACCATCAAAGTCGTGAACATTTCCGGTATATGCATAACGAACACCATTTTCCAGCGCAATGGCACGGGCGCGGGTAAGGGTTTCAAGCTTGGTCTTGGGGATATCCAGCATTTTCCAATCCGGGTGAAAGGCGGAAAAATGCATGGGCACATCGGGGCCGAGGTTTTCGACCACCCAGGTTGTCATTTTATTTAATTCATCATCGCTGTCGTTCTGACCGGGAATAAGAAGGGTGGTTGTTTCCAGCCAGACATCGGTTTCATTTTTTATGTATACCAATGTATCGAGCACATCGGCTAAATGCCCGGAACAAAGGTTTTGGTAAAATTCATCTGTAAAACCTTTTAAATCAACATTAGCCGCATCCATGTGGGCAAAGAATTCTTTGCGTGGTTCGGGTGAAATGTATCCGGCTGTCACCGCCACCGATTTAATGCCGCGCTCCTTGCACGCTTTGGCCACATCAACTGCGTATTCCAGAAATATGACCGGATCGTTGTAGGTATAGGCAACTGATTTACAGCCCAAATCATGCGCCGCATTTGCAATGGCCTCAGGGCTTGCGGCATCTGCCAGCACATCAAACTCGCGGGCCTTGGAAATATCCCAGTTTTGGCAAAACTTGCAGGTCAGGTTGCACCCGGCGGTACCAAAACTGAACACCGGGGTCCCGGGCAAAAAATGATTGAGCGGTTTTTTTTCGATGGGATCGATGCAAAACCCCGATGAGCGCCCGTAGGTGGTCAGCACTATCTGGCCATCATGGGCGGCGCGAACAAAACAAAGGCCCCGCTGGCCATCGTGCAATTTACAGGCCCGGGGGCATAAATCGCACTGGGTGCGTCCACCATCCAGCGCATGCCAATAACGCCCGGGAAAGGCATTGTCGGCTATGTCGGAGGCATCTGTTTTGCCTGATTTAATTGCATTTTTCATGACTTAGATATGTGCTTGTTTGCGTCAATGCGCAAACGGGTTACCTTTATATGATGATGTCCATTATACGCCAACCAGCCGTTGCGGGCACGTTTTATCCCGACGATGCCAAAACGCTTTCGGCCCAGATAAGCGCCTTTTTGGATGCTGGCGCCCCTGCCAGCGGTGCCCCAAAGGCCATAATTGTGCCCCATGCCGGATACGCTTATTCCGGGGCCATTGCCGCCAGCGCGTACAAGCTGCTGGGCCCGCTTAAAGACAGGATTAAACGGGTTGTGCTTTTGGGGCCGTGTCACCGGGTTGCGCTCAGGGGTGCGGCCCTTTCATCGGCGGCTGCCTTTGCCACCCCGCTAGGGGACGTTGAAATTGACCACGATATGGACAGCGCGTTGTTAAGCCTTCCTCAGGTTTCGGTATTTGATGCAACCCATAATCAGGAACATTCGCTTGAGGTTCAGTTGCCATTTCTGCAAACGGTGCTGGGTAGTAATTTCAAATTAATTCCCATGGTGGTGGGTGATGCCGACGCCGATGAAGTGATGGAAATATTGGAAATACTCTGGGGCGGGGATGAAACTTTGGTTGTCATAAGTTCCGACCTTTCCCATTACCTTAACTACAACGGTGCAAAAAAGGTTGATGGGGAAACCTGCAAGGCAATTGAAAATCTGGATCTGGACGGTATCGACGATTATCAGGCTTGTGGGCGCACACCACTAAAAGGCCTGCTGAAGATGGCTGACAAAAAAGGGCTAAAGGTCACAACGCTGGATTTAAGAAACTCCGGAGATACCGCCGGCCCCCGTGACCGGGTGGTGGGTTACGGGGCATGGTCGTTTGAATGAGGGTTTTTAGGTAAATGTCCAACATAGATACCTTTGCTGAAAATACCCACGCACTTTTGGACGCGCATGGGGACCTGCTTCTTTCCATTGCCCGCGCTTCAATTGAAGCGGGCCTTGAAAATAGTCGGCCCCTTGCGATTGCGGATAAATCAATTGCGCCGGAATTAATGGAAAATGGTGCAGCGTTCGTTACAATAAAAAAAGATGGCAACCTTCGCGGTTGCATCGGCAGCCCGGAAGCAAACCAACCATTGGCAACTGACATTGCAGAAAACGCGTTTCGCGCGGCCTTTTCCGATCCCCGCTTCCCGGCGCTAAGCATTGATGAAACAAAAGATGGTTTGCGCCTTTCCATTTCTGTTCTTAGCCCGGCCAGCAAAATTAATTTCGAAAGCGAAGAAGAATTATTATCAATTCTACGCCCGGGGGTTGATGGGTTAATAATTGAGGATGGGCCATCGATGCGGGCATTGTTCCTGCCTGCCGTGTGGCAGCAGCTTGAAAGTCCGTCGGAGTTCCTTGCCCATCTAAAAATCAAGGCGGGAATGGGTGCGGATCATTTTTCCCCCACATTCAAGGCATATCGGTTTATTGCCGGGGAAATAAAGTCAGACTGGAACGCCATATCCCCGCTGACCCACTGACCAGCTGAATTGACCTTCCAACTGAGGGTGGTTTCAAATACTCTTGTTTTCCTGATTAACCGATTCCAGCCGTGAGGGACTAATGACAGCAAATATTTCAATATCACTTCTCGATCAATTGCATGAAATATCCATTCGTGCCGGAAACGCAATTATGGATGTATACGCCACCGATTTTGATGTCGAAACTAAGGGCGATACTTCACCCGTTACCAAGGCTGACAAATTGGCCGAAGAAATAATTACCGCCGCATTGAAGGACGAAGTCAAAACCCCCTACCCCATAATCGGCGAAGAGGCATTTTCCGATGGTCTTGCGCCAACTGAAATTGGTTCAACCTTTTGGCTGGTTGACCCGCTAGATGGGACCAGGGAATTCGTAAAAAGAAACGGTGAATTTACCGTCAACATTGCATTAATAGACGCCGGGCGTCCGGTGCTTGGCTTTGTTTATGCGCCCGCCAAGGGAAGTATTTATGTGGGCAGCCCACATGGGGCGGCGGCTAGCCTTGATGGGGGTGAATTGAAGCAAATTAGCTGTAGGCCCGTGCCGGAAAAAGGGCTAACGGCATTACTAAGCCGTAGCCACAGAAGCACCGAAATGGATAATTTTTTAAAAAACTATACTGTAGCCGAAGAAATGAGCTCTGGAAGCTCGTTAAAATTCTGTTTGGTAGCGGCAGGCATGGCTGATATATACCCCCGTCTTGGGCGCACCATGGAATGGGATACCGCCGCCGGACATGCGGTAATTTTAGCCGCAGGTGGCAGCGTCAAAGATTT